>JANNEX010000007.1:0-3659 GCA_031379155.1 Rubrivivax sp. | reverse complement strand
GTGAAGCCCAGGTTCAGCGCACGTTCTGGCGTGACCACGCCCACGCCCACGGTGCGCTGCTTCCAGATGCGGTTATCCGTCAGCAGGGTTTCGTAGTCGTCCACGTTTTTGGGAAAGCGCACGCAGAAGTCTTCGATGAAGTCGAGCAATGAACCTTGGCGGTTGGCATTGAGCGCCGTGATGGCCTTCTGGTTCTTGATGCGCGACACCTTGTACTGCGGCATCTGCTCAGGCAGGTCGCGGTAGACACCGCCCGGGCGGAAGTAAGCCGCGTGCATGCGTGCGCCGCTGACGGCTTCGTACATGTCGAAGATGTCTTCACGTTCACGGAAGCAGTAGATGAGGATGTTCATCGCACCGCAGTCCAGCCCGTGGCAGCCCAGCCACAGCAGGTGGTTGAGCAGGCGCGTGAGCTCGGCGAACATGACGCGGATGTACTGCGCACGCAGCGGCACATCTATGCCGGCGAGCTTTTCAATCGCCAAGCAGTAGGCGTGCTCGTTGGCCATCATGGACACGTAGTCCAGTCTGTCCATGTAGGGCAGGCTTTGGATGTAGGTCTTGCTCTCGGCCAGCTTTTCAGTGGCGCGGTGCAGCAGGCCGATGTGCGGGTCGGCGCGCTGGATGACTTCGCCGTCCAGCTCCAGCACCAGGCGCAGCACACCGTGCGCGGCCGGGTGCTGCGGGCCAAAGTTCAAGGTGTAGTTCTTGATCTCGGCCATGGTCAGTGCAAGCCGCCGTAGTTGTCTTCACGGATGACACGCGGCACAATTTCGCGCGGCTCAATCGTCACTGGCTGGTAGATGACACGTTTCTTCTCTGGGTCATAGCGCATCTCAACATGGCCCGTGACCGGGAAGTCTTTGCGCATGGGGTGGCCGATGAAGCCGTAGTCGGTGAGGATGCGGCGCAGGTCCAGGTGGCCTTCAAAGATGATGCCGAACATGTCGAAGGCTTCGCGCTCAAACCAGTTGGCGGCGTTCCACACCTCGTTGACCGATGCCACTGAGGGGAAGTCGTCGTCAGCGGCAAAGACCTTCAGGCGCACGCGCCAGTTGAAGCTTACTGACAGCAGGTGCAAGACCACGGCATAACGCTGACCTTGTGTGCCCTCGTTTTTGTAGTCGGAATAGTCCACGCCACACAGGTCGATGAGCTGCTCGAATTTGAGCGCCGCGTGGTCGCGCAGCAGGGTGGCCGCTTCAAGATAACGCGCGGCCGCCACGTTAATGGTGATTTCACCGCGTGCGCGCACGAACGATTGAATCGTCTCGCCCAGCGCGGCGTGCAACGCGGCTTCTAACGTGTCGAGCTTTTGCGTCATCTGTTCAGCGAGCGATGGTGTTTTCGCGCCTGATCTTGGCTTGCAGCTGCAAGATGCCGTAGAGCAGCGCTTCAGCCGTGGGCGGGCAGCCCGGCACGTAGACATCCACCGGCACGATGCGGTCGCAGCCGCGCACCACCGAATAGCTGTAGTGGTAGTAGCCACCGCCATTGGCACACGAGCCCATGCTCAGCACCCAGCGCGGCTCGGCCATCTGGTCGTAGACCTTGCGCAAGGCCGGCGCCATCTTGTTGCACAGCGTGCCGGCCACGATCATCAAATCGCTTTGGCGCGGGCTGGGGCGAAAGAGCATGCCGAAGCGGTCGATGTCGTAGCGCGCAGCGCCGGCATGCATCATTTCCACGGCGCAGCAGGCCAGGCCGAATGTCATGGGCCACAGGCTGCCGGTCTTGGACCAGTTGATGAGGGTGTCGACACTTGTGGTGACGAAACCTTCTTTGAGGACGCCTTCAATGCCCATGCTTCATTCCCAATCTAGGGCGCCTTTTTTCCACTCGTAGATGAAGCCGACCACCAGGATGGCCAGGAACAACATCATGGCCCAGAAACCAGCCGGCCCGATCTCATGCAAGGCCACGGCCCAGGGGAAGAGGAAGGCGATTTCCAGGTCGAACAGGATGAAGAGAATGGCAACCAGGTAGTAGCGCACGTCGAACTTCATGCGCGCGTCTTCAAAGGCTTCAAAGCCGCATTCGTAGGGGCTGTTTTTGGCCACGTCGGGCCGATTCGGGCCGAAGACGAAGCCCAACACTTGCGGCACCACGCCGACAGCCACGCCCACCAGGATGAACAGAATCACAGGCAGGTAGGGTTGCAGGTCCATGGTGTCCGGGGCGTTCCTTCAGAGCGTTTCAAACGGGGCGCGCCAAGCAAGCCGGGGCTTGTCTGAAGGCCTTGGTGCCGTCGGCGAGACTCGAACTCGCACAGCTTTCGCCACTACCCCCTCAAGATAGCGTGTCTACCAATTTCACCACGACGGCACGGAGTCAAATCGATTCCGTTGCGTGCCCAAGGTGCCTGAGGGTGCTTTCTCTTTTGGCGCCTTGAACAGCGAAGAATTCTAGCCCGAAAAGCAGGGGCTTCCCCCTGCTGAGCGGCACAAGCGCACTGCTACTTGGAGGCAGCCGGTACGGGTGCTGGTGCAGTCGCCGGCGCAGTTGCTGGGATAGGCGCGGGCACGGCGGCAGACGAAGCCGCAGGTGCAACCGCAGCTGCGGGTGCTGCCGAAGGAATTGTCGCCGTGTTGGCCGCCGAAGCCGCCCCCGATGCTGCAGCGGCTGCAGGTGCCGCGCTGTCCAGCACACTGCCACCAGCACTGGCACGCACGCTGTTGCCACTGCTGCCGATGTAGGTCAAAGCCAGCGTGCAAACGAAGAACACCGAAGCACAAGCTGCTGTCGAACGAGACAGGAAGTTGGCGCTGCCCGTGGCGCCAAACAGGCTGCCCGATGCACCGCTGCCAAACGACGCGCCCATGTCGGCGCCCTTGCCGTGCTGGATCAGCACCAGGCCGATCATCACCAGCGCAGACAGCAACTGCACGGCCAGTATCAAGGTCATCCAGATTTGCATGATGAGAAAACTCCGGGAATCAAAATGTTCAGGTAGGCGCGCGGCAGATGGCGATGAAGTCGGCCGCTTTCAATGAAGCGCCGCCAATCAGCCCGCCGTCGATGTCGGCTTGCGCAAACAGCGTGGCCGCGTTGTCGGGCTTGACGCTGCCGCCGTAGAGAATCTTCATGGTCGCGCCATGGCCCGTCGCGGCTTGCAGTTGTGCGCGCAGCAGCGCGTGCACAGCTTGCGCTTGTTCTGGCGACGCGGTGCGGCCAGTGCCTATGGCCCACACGGGCTCGTAGGCCACCACCATCTCGGCCGCGCAATGCGCGAGTTGGTGGATGACGGCCGAGAGTTGGCGCTTGACGACGGCGTCGGTCTGGCCGGCTTCACGCTCGGCGAGTGTTTCACCGACACAGACGATGGGCGTCACGCCACGCGCCAGCGCAGCCTGGGCTTTTTGCGCCACCAGCAGGTCGCTCTCGGCGTGCAACGCGCGGCGTTCCGAGTGGCCCACCAGCGTGTAGCGGCAACCCAGTTCGTGCAGCATGCCGGCCGAGACTTCGCCAGTAAAGGCGCCCTGCTCATGCGCCGACACGTCTTGTGCGCCCCAGCGAATGTCAGTCGCGGCCAACGTGGCGGCGACTTCGTTGAGGAATACGAAGGGTGCGCAGACAGCGACGTCTGCGGCGAAGGGCCGTGCGGCAATCAGTGCCGACAGCAACTCGGCGTTGGCCACACGGCTGCCGTGCATCTTCCA
>JANNEX010000832.1:0-2759 GCA_031379155.1 Rubrivivax sp. | reverse complement strand
GGGCTCCTTGATGGAGCCCTGCCATGGTGCCGACAGTGCGCGCCGACTTGAGCGCGATAAGCAGGGTAAAGCGCGCTGTCTTCGCGCCGCGCTTACATCCCGAGCACCGTGCCGGCTTGGCAGCCCAGGTTGGCCAGCAAGTCGTCGGTGGCCAATTGCGGCTTGGGCATGACGTCCAATTGCTGCATGGTGTCGTGCAACTCAGGTGTGAGCAGGCCCAGCTGTCGCAAGACATCGGCCGAAGCGGCCAGGCTGTCAGCGGGCTTTCAGCGGGCTGTCAGCAGGCTTGACTGTCTCTTCGCTGTCCAGCTTCATGGGCTGGTCGCTAACGTCTTAGGCAGTGACAGCCAGCTTTTGCAGAATCTTGCGCACCTTTTCTTCCAGCCTGACCTTGGTGAATGGCTTGACGATGTAGCCCGCCGCCCCGCTTTGTGCCGCAAACACGATGTCTTCCTTGCGCGCTTCGGCCGTCACCATCAGCACCGGCAGGTGCTTCAAGCTGTCGTCGGCCTTCACGGCTTTGAGCAGGTCAAAGCCGTTCACGTTGGGCATGTTGATGTCTGACACCACAAAGTCGTACTTGCTGGCCTTGAGCATGTTCAGCGCCACCGCGCCGTCTTCGGCTTCGTCGGCGTGGTGGCAGCCCATTTCCTTGAGCAAGCCGCACACGATGCGGCGCATGGTGGGGTAGTCGTCGACGATGAGGAACTTCAGCTCGGCGATGTTCATGGCTGCGGCCCTGGACGGCTGGCTCGGTGAGAAGGGGCCGGCAGAGCTATCGATGCACGGGGGTGGGACTTGAGGCTGCTTGTGCGGGTGTTGGGGACGCGAGCGCGGCTGTGGGCGGTGGCCCCGGCACCGGCAACACATTCAGGTCTTCGGTGTTTTGCGGCGGCGTCGCCCTGAAGACGCGGTCTTCAGCCTCGCGTGTCATGACGATCAAACTGATGCGCCGGTTGCTCGGGCCCGTGGGGTCTTTGCGGTCGATAGGGTTGCTCGACGCCATGCCCTGCACACGCAGCACCTGCTCTTCGGGCAGGCCACCGGCCAGCAGTTCTCGGCGCGACGCGTTGGCGCGGTCAGCGCTGAGTTCCCAGTTGCTGTAGCCACGCTCACCCGAGCCAAAGGGCAGCGCGTCGGTGTGACCTTCCAGGGTCAGGCGGTTGGGCACTTCAGCCAGCAACTTGCCCATGGCACGCAGCAAGTCGCGCATATAGGGCTGCACGGTGGCGCTGCCACTGGCAAACATGGGGCGCTGGTCGGCATCGACGATCTGGATACGCAGGCCATCACCAGTCATCTCCAGCAGCATCTGCGAAGACATGCCTTTCAACTCGCCGCTGCCTGAAAGCGCGTTTTCAACCTTCTTGCGCAGGTCTTCCAGGCGCGCCACTTCGGCCCGCGCCTGTTCGGCCTTGAGCTTGTGCAGATTGACGGTGTCGCGCTTGGCCTCGATCTCGCCGCGCTTGACCTGGCCAGTACTGCGTGTGAGATCCTGGCCACCGCCCTTGACCACGTGGGCGGCGTCACCCGCGCCAGAACCACTGGCCAGCAGCGCCAGTTTCAGCGGCGACGCAAAGTAGTCGGCAATGCCCTTCTTGTCGCCCTCTGTCGTGCTGCCCAGCAGCCACATCAACAGAAAGAAAGCCATCATGGCCGTCACGAAGTCGGCATAGGCAATCTTCCAGGCGCCGCCATGCACCGCATGCCCACCCTTTTTGATGCGCTTGATGATGATGGGCTGCAGTTTCTTTGCGTCACCGGCCATAACGTCGCCCCCCCCCGTAAGCGCCTTCGGCGCCCCCCCCCAGGGGGGCGCCCCCAGCGGCCCGGCGGAGCCGGTTCCGCGGCGGCCGCTGGATGGCAGCGACGCTTTCGCGCGCCGTCACTTTTTGCCCTTCACATGACTCTCGAGTTCGGTGAAGCTCGGCCTGTCACCCGAGTACAAAACCTTGCGGCCGAATTCAATGGCGACTTGCGGCGCATAACCTTGCATCGAAGCCAGCAGCGTGGTCTTGATGCATTGCAATTCTTTGCCGGCGTCTTCGACTTTTTGTTCCAGCAGGCCGCCTAACGGTTCAACAAAACCGTAGGCCAGCAAGATGCCCAGGAAGGTGCCGACGAGGGCCGAACCGATCATGCCGCCCAGCACCGCTGGCGGCTGGCCGACCGAGCCCATGGTGTTGACGACACCCAGCACCGCAGCCACGATGCCAAACGCAGGCAATCCGCCGGCCAGGCGTGCAATGGCCGCCACGGCGGCATGCTCTTCGGCGTGATGGGTGTCGATCTCGTTGTCCATCAGGCTTTCGATCTCGTGCGCGTTCAAGTTGCCCGAGACCATCATGCGCAGGTAGTCGGTGATGAACTCGGTGACGTGGTGGTCGTTGCCCA
Organism: Rubrivivax sp.; assembly: GCA_031379155.1. Taxonomy (GTDB): domain Bacteria; phylum Pseudomonadota; class Gammaproteobacteria; order Burkholderiales; family Burkholderiaceae_C; genus Rubrivivax. The sequence goes on along the minus strand of JANNEX010000832.1, from coordinate 365 downwards.
CCGTGGGGTACTTCTGGAACAGCGGGCTGCTGTGCGGGTCTTCGACGTCTTTTTCAATCGACATCAAGCCTTCCTTGCGCGCCTTTTGCAGAATGTCAAAGAGCAGCGCCAACAGCTCCATGTAGCGCGCCTTGCTGAACTTGCTGCCCTTGAAGCAGCGGCCCAGGCCGGCGATGGAAGACTTGATGACCTTCATCTGGTTGTTGGCCAGGAAGGCACCTGCGGCGGCGCCGAAGATGGTGATCATCTCGAAAGGCAGCGCGTGCAGGATGACGCCGATATTGCCGCCGTGCACGACGTACACGCCGAAGATGCAACCCAGCGCTAGCACCCAACCGATGATGACGAACATGAACAGCGTTCCG
>JANNEX010000811.1:0-5483 GCA_031379155.1 Rubrivivax sp. | reverse complement strand
AAGCGCGGGCCGCCGATGACGGGGCTGCCCAGGGTGATGACCTGGCTCACGGCGGCGGCTTGATCTCGCCCAATGTTTCGGGCCGCTTCGCTCGGCCACACAGCCGCCCAGACACCAGCCCACCTGGGCCGTGCTGTGCCGGCTTGCGCCGCACCAAAATGTACGCACCAAACATTGCGCGGCGCTCAGCCACTTTCAGTGGCGGCCACAGATTGCGGCAGTTTTGCTGGCTCAGGATTCGGCCGGCAAGTCAAGTCCAAGGCAACTCTGCCGAGGTAACTCTGCTTGTCTCCAGCGGCGGCGTTCGGTACCCTGGCGTCAAAGTCTGTGCATAACTCTGTGGGTAAGAAGTTGACAAGCAGCAGTCCGTCACACAGACGGTCGACCAAATTCTGAAAAGGCTTGGCCATGTCGACGATGCAAATAGAGTACGAAACCTAGCAAGCCTAGTTGCCGCAAATGCTGAGCAGCCACGATGGCTGCTACGTGGTCATCAAGGGCACCACACTGGCTCACTTTTCAGACTCGTACGAGCAAGCGTTGACCTGGGCCTACGAGACCTTTGGGTTGGACAATTTTTTTTCAAGCGGGTGGCTTCCGATCAAGACATTGCGCACTTCACGCGCGATCTTGGGCCGTGCCGTCCGCAAGGGGCGTCTACGGGCCAAGCGGTCCCATTGTGGATGTCCTGATCGGAGCCAGTGAACCGCGTCGCCGCGCCATACTCGCCAGCGGCCTGGCGCCCAACCCTGACTTGCGCCTGTCCTTCATCATCGACACTGGGGCTGACACGACGATGGTGAATGACCAGCACATGCGCACCCTCGGTCTGGGCCCGCGCGGCGCTCGCGATATCTTGACTGCCACAGCCGACGAAAAGCCGACTCACTGCTTCACCTATGACGTGGGATCAAGTTGACGACTTTTGGCGACCCGACCCTGGTGCTATCTGGTGCCGAAGTCATCGGCCGGCCGCTCTTCAACCACTCCATCGACGGCATGATGGGTCGCGACATTCTGAACCGGGTCGTGTTCTCACTCGATGGACCTCGCATGCGCTTTCGCGTCGAGTACTGAAGGCACTACCGGCGCCCACCAGGGGCGATAGGCAGAAGTAGCCAAGCGACACTTGTTCATGCGTGCGCGTGTGGCGCCGCGACAGCCCCCCCCAATCGCCGCAGTGCAATCGCTGCTGACTTGCCCAAACCCCTGACTGCTCAGGCGAGTCTTTGCCTGTGCACACGGCTCTCATGCGCTAGGCTCGCGCGCTTACCGGCTTAAAGTTAAACCAACACCATGTCCGCCGCCACCGACCACCCCGTCTCAGACTGGAAAGCCAGCGCCTGCATCCTGTGTGAATGCAACTGCGGCATTGAAGTGCAACTGGGCGGTGAAGACGGGCGCCAGTTTGTGCGCGTGCGGGGCGACGACGCGCATCCCACGTCACAGGGTTACGCCTGCGAAAAAGCCTCACGCGTGGGCTTTTATCAAAACGGCCCGCACCGTTTGACGAAGCCGCTGCGCCGCCGCGCCGACGGCAGTTTTGAAGAGATTGACTGGGACACCGCCATCCGTGAGGTAGCGGCCAAACTGGCGGCGCTGCGTGACGCGCACGGCGGCGAGTCCATCCTGTACTACGGCGGTGGCGGCCAGGGCAACCACCTGCCCGGCGCCTACAGCCGCGCCACGCGCGCGGCCTTGGGCATGCGCTATCAGTCCAGCGCCCTGGCGCAGGAAAAGACAGGTGAGTTTTTTGTTGCCGGCCGCATGCTGGGCGGCGTCGTGCGTGGCGACTTTGAGCATTGCGAAGTCGGCTTGCTGATCGGCAAGAACCCCTGGCATTCACACGGCATACCGCGCGCCCGGGTGACGCTGCGCGAAATTTCACGCGACCCCGCGCGCACCCTCATCGTCATCGACCCGCGTGTCACCGAAACCGCCGAGCTGGCTGACATGCACCTGCGCGTGCGGCCCGGCACGGATGCGTTTTTGTTCACCGCCCTGATCGCCGTGGTGGTGCAAGAAGACCTGGTCGCGCACGAATGGCTGGCTGCGCATGCCGACGGCTTGGCCGACATAACGCCACACTTCAGCGGCCTGGTGGTGGCTGAGTACTGCGCCAAATGTGGTGTCGATGAAGCCCTGGTGCGCAGCGCTGCCAGGCGCATTGCCACGGCCAGCAGCGTGGCCAGTTTTGAAGACCTGGGCGTGCAGATGAACCGCCATTCCACGCTGGTGTCCTATCTGCACAAGCTGCTGGTGTTGGCCTGCGGGCAGTTTGGCAAGAAGGGCGCCATGTACCGGCCGTCGACCCTGGTGCCGCTGTTTGGCAGCACGGCGGCCATCAAGCCCAGCCCGGTGACTGGCGCGCCAATCATTGGCGGGCTGATTCCTTGCAACGTCATCCCCGACGAGATCCTGTCCGACCACCCCAAGCGTTTTCGCGGCCTGTTGGTCGAGAGTGGCAACCCCGTGCATTCGCTGGCCGACAGCGCGCGCATGCGCCAGGCCCTGGCTGCGCTGGATTTGGTGGTGGTGGTGGACGTGGCCATGACCGAAACCGCGCGCCTGGCGCATTACGTGTTGCCGGTGGCCAGCCAGTACGAAAAAGCCGAAGCCACCTTCTTCAACTTTGAGTTTCCGCGCAACGTGTTCCAACTGCGCGGCGCTTTGCTGCCGGCGCAGCACGGTTTGTTTTCTGAAGCCGAATTGCATTGCCGGCTGGTCGATGCCTTAGGCGCTTTGCCACACGACGCGGTGGCCGCGCTGCGCAGCGCGTGGCAGCAAGGGCGCGGCGCTTTTGCGCGCTGCTTTGCCGAACTGACACGTGCCGATCCGCGCCTGGCCGCCGTGGCGCCAGTGCTGCTCTACCGCGCCATCGCCGACCTGCTGCCGGCAGGCCACGCCGAAGCGGCCGCGCTGTGGGGGGTGTGCCAGTTGGCCGCGCCGCGCCAGGCCGCGTCGCTGGCGCGTGCGGGCTTCGCAGGCAAACCGCACGAAGCGGCCGAAGCGCTGTTTGACGCCATGCTGGCGCAGCAGAGCGGCTTTGTGTTTTCGCTCGACGACTGGGACGAAAGCCTGCGGCGAGTGCAGACACCGAACGGCCGCATTCAGCTGGCTGTGCCAGAGCTGTTTGATGAGCTTGACGCGCTGTGCACCGAAGCTGCACCCGCGCCCAGCGCCGAATTTCCCCTGGTGCTGTCCGCCGGTGAACGCCGCTCCTACACCGCCAACACCATCATCCGCAACCCGCTGTGGCGCAACAAAGACCGCGACGGCGCCTTGCGCATGCACCCGCAAGACGCGGCGTTGGCCGGCGTGGTGCACGGCGGCGTGGCGCGGCTGACCACACCCGGCGGCACCGCTAACGTGCATGTGGAGGTGACAGAGCGCATGCACATCGGCCACATCTCGCTGCCCAACGGCCAGGGCCTGGACTTCCCCACCGCGCCCGGCCACACGCAATTCACTGGCGTGGCGCTGAACGAGCTGACACGCGGCCAGGACCGCGACGCTTTTGCAGGCACGCCCTGGCACAAACACACACCAGCGCGTGTGCAAGCGCTGGCCACACCCGCTTGAGCCATCCCTTTGAGCACGTCCTTTTGAGCACCCCATGACCATCACCCGTTTTGCCTTTCCCACGCCTATCCACTTCGGCGCTGGCGCACGCAAGCTCGTGGCTGCGCATTTGCAAGAACGTGGCATCCGGCGACCCTTGATCGTCACCGACCGCGCCCTGGCCCTGCTGCCCGTGATGGCCGAATTCAAGAGCCACCTGGCTGGCTTGAACGTGGCCACTTTTGACGGTGTCTACGGCAACCCCACCTGCGCGCAAGTCATGGCCGGCGCGGCCGCGTTCAAAGCGCACAACGCCGACGCCGTCATCGGCTTTGGCGGCGGCGCCGCACTGGACGTGTCCAAGGTGGTGGGCTTGATGGCCACGCACGACGGCGACGTTTTGCAGTACGTGTGGGACCACCCGCAGGTGCGGCCCATCGTCCACGCTTTGCCCTACTGCGTGGCCCTGCCCACAACCTCAGGCACCGGCAGCGAAGTCGGGCGCAGCGCCGTGGTATCCGAGAACGACACGCACATCAAACGCACCGTCTTCAGCGCCAAGATTCTGGCCAAGACGGTGTTTGCCGACCCCGAAGTTACGCTCGCATTGCCCGCGTCTGTTACCGCCGCCACGGGCATGGACGCACTCACGCACAACATCGAAAGTTATCTCTCGCCCGCATATCACCCTTTGTGCGACGGCATTGCGCTGGAAGGCCTGCGTGTGGGCGCGCGGGCGCTGGTGGCCGCCGTCAAAGAGCCCGGCAACCTGCTAGCACGCAGCGACATGATGATGAGCAGCATGATGGGCGCCATCGCCTTCCAAAAAGACCTGGGTGGTGTGCACGCCTGCGCGCACGCCCTGGGCACCGTGCTGGACATGCACCACGGCCTGGCCAATGCGCTGATGATCGACACCGTGTTGGCCTGGAACCTTGAGGCGGTGCCGAAAAAGTTTGACGATCTGGCGCATGCCGTCGGCATCAGCGGCGGCGGGCCGGCCTTCATCGCCTGGCTCAAACAACTCAAACAGGACATAGCCATCACTGGCGGCTTGGCCGCGCGCGGTGCCAAGCCTGAACACCTGCCGCGCCTAAGGCACCTGGCGAACATCGACTTCACCAGCCAGACCAACCCGCGCCCAGCGACAGAAGCCGACTACGAGCGCCTGTTCATGCAGGCGATGTAAGACCATGGCCACACTCGACATCCACAACCCGGCCACCGGCCAGCTCATCAGCACGCTGACGGCCGACGACGCAAGCAGCGTGGCCGCCAAGGCCGCTGCCGCGCGCGCCGCGCAGCCGGCCTGGGCCGCATTGAGCATGGAGCAGCGCCAGGAATGCATCCGCCACTTTCGCGCCGGCCTTGACGCTGAGATCGACACCCTGGCCATCACGCTGACACAAGAGACGGGCAAACCCATCTCGCAGTCCAAAGGCGAGATCAAGAGTCTGCTCGGCCGCATCGACTTTTTCCTGGAACAAACCGAGAACGCCATCGCCGACGAACATGTCTTCAGCGGCGGCGGCATGCACGAGCAAATCAGCCACATCCCGCTGGGCGTGGTGGTCAACATCTCCGCCTGGAACTACCCCTACTTCGTGGGCTGCAACGTCATCGTGCCGGCTTTGCTGACCGGCAACGCGGTGCTCTACAAGCCCAGCGAATACGCCACGCTCACGGGCCTGAACATCACGCGTTTGCTGCACAAAGCCGGCGTGCCCCCTGCGGTGATGCAGTGCCTGGTGGGCGCGGGCGCGGTGGGCGCGGCGCTGCTGGAGCAGCGCATCGACGGCCTGTTTTTCACCGGCAGCCACGCCACTGGCCAGCGCATTGCGGTGGCGCTGGCGCCGCGCCTGATCAAGCTGCAACTTGAGCTGGGCGGCAAAGACCCGACCTATGTGCGCGCCGACGCCGAT
>JANNEX010000707.1:0-5340 GCA_031379155.1 Rubrivivax sp. | reverse complement strand
GGCGTGGGCACCTTCGCCCCCACCAGCGGCAGCACCACGGTCAATGTGACGGCGACCACGACCTTCACGCTCACGCTGACCAGTTCGCTGGCGTCAACCAAAACCGCCAGCGTCACGGTGACGCTAGGCGCCGACACGGTGCCGCCCACGGTCTCGCTGGCAGCCGCGCCGACGGCGCTGGTGGCACCCGGCTCGACCACCCTGACGGCCACCGCCAACGACCTGGCGGGCGTGACCCGGGTCGAGTTCTATCGCGGCGCCACCCTGATCGGCACCGACACGGCAGCGCCGTACAGCCAGACGGTGGCATTCACGCCGGCCGACATCGGCAGCGTCGCCTTCACCGCCAAGGCCTACGACGCGGCCAACAACAGCGCCACCAGCGCGGTCGTCAACGTCAGCGTGGGCGCCGACGTGACACCGCCTACCGTGAGCCTGCTGGCCAACCCGGCGACCGTGCTGGTGCCCGGCTCGACCACGCTGCAAGCGACGGTCAGCGACAACATCGGCGTCACCAAGGTCGAGTTCTTCCGCGGCGCGACGCTGCTCGCGACCGACACCGCAGCGCCGTTCCAGACCCAGGTCGACTTCACTGCGGCCGACCTTGGCACTGCCGTCTTCACTGCCAAAGCCTTTGATGCGCAGAACAACAACATCACCAGCGCAGCGGTGAGCGTGCTGGTCACGACACCTTCCACGGGCGACACCTATGCCAGCCCGACAGGCACTGATGCCGGCAACACCACCTGTGCGCAGGCCAACCCCTGTCGCTCCATCGCCCTGGCGGCGGCGACGGCGCAGGCCAACAAGACGGTCTGGCTGATGAACGGTGTCTTCGACGGCACCACCCAGCCAGCACCGATCACCATTCCCGCCGGGCTGACGCTGCGCGCGCTGACGCCAGGGCTGGCCAGTGTCGGCCAGGGCATCGTGCTGCAGGGCAACGCCACGGTGGTCGGCATCGTGCTTCGCCGCTACAACTTCGGCGACTTCGCATCGATCACCGCCGCCGCCGGTAGCGTCACCCTCGACGGCGTCAAAGCCAGCGGCGGCGCTGCTGCCGGCGGCGGCTTTCCCGCCGTACTGGCCTTGTCTGGCAGCGCGCACGTGACGATGACGCCCGGTAACGTCGCCGACTACTGCGACCAGCTCTCGCCCATCGGCCAGGGCACCGGAACCTACGCCACGCTGTCGGGCAGCGCGCGCCTCACCGTCAATGGCGGCACTTTCGGCGGCGCTGCGCTGGGCGGGTCAGACGGCGTCTACGGCGCGTTTAACCGCGGCGCTTTCAAATTGACCGGCTCGAGCCGGCTCGACCTCAACAATGCCGTGCTCAACGTCGACTCGAGCGGCATCTTTCTCTATGGCGACACGACCCAGGTCTACCTGAGCGGCAGTCAGGTGCATGCCGCTGCCAACACCGGCCCCGGCTACGGCATCCACGCCGCCAAAGGCACGCCGCAGGTGACGCTGGTCAACTCGGCGATCACGGGCTTTGCCAACAGCTACAGCCGCAGCTCGGTGGCCATCTCGGTCGGCACTTTTGCCGAGCCGGGTGTGGCAGCGACGCTGTCCATGACCAACAGCTCACTGACCGCCAACAACACGGGCGTCTTCGTCACCGACGGCGGCTCGACACCCTCGTCGCTGGTTTGGACCGGCAGCAACGTCGTGGTCGGCGCCAACACACACGGCGGCATTGCCTGCCGCGACGCCTGCAACATCGACCTAACGGGTGGCGAGATCAGCGAAAACGCCACCAACGAAGCGGCCGCCAACAGCGTGACCTTCCACGGCGGCATCTGGATGGGCCTGGCGAGCAAGACCTACAGCCTCAAGCTGCGCAACATGTTCATCGTCGACAACCAAAGCACAGCCGGCAGCAACGCCAACTCCAGCGACAACTCGGGCGTGACCATGGCCGGCAACGCGGCGTCGGTGTTCAACCTGGGCACGGCCGCTTCGCCCGGCAACAACCTGATCCAGGCCAACAACAGCAGCGCGCAGACGACAGGCTTGAATGTGAAAGTCGCGCCAAGCGTGACCGTCAACGCCGTCGGCAACAGCTTCGCGCCCAACACACAACAGGCCGACGCGCAGGGCAAGTACAAGCTGGGCACCAGCCCCTGCGCCGCGGCCAGCTGCAATGTCAGCAGCGGGGCCGGGCCGAACTACCGCGTCAGCAGCGGCAGCTTGCAGCTTGCGCAGTGAGGTGAACCGCCAGTGCGGGCTCCCCCATGTGGGGCCCGCCCACAGCGCCAGCCATGGCTCAATTCGCCCAGGCCAGATTCAGCTACTTCGCGCGCATGCGGTTGTTCTTCGGGTTGTGCTCAAGCACGGCAAGGCCCAAGACTTCCAGCACCGGCGGCACATACATGCCAAAGCGACCGCGCAGGCCTTTCTTGATGCCGTACCAGCCCTTCACCGGGTTGCTGGCGGCGCGGCCCCAAGCCTCGACGGTGCCTTCGGCAGCGGGCTTTTGCTCGTCCGCGCTGCCCAGCGCCATCCAGTCACCGTGGGCTTTGAGCATGGCGTGCAGATCTTCGATGCAAGACAGGTGGTAGCGAAGTTGCGTCTTGCCCACCTGCACCACCAACGCCGGTGGCTCCAGTGTGGCGTCGCGCCAGGCTTGAAAGTTGGATGTCCCCGGTGGCGTCTTCAAGTCCCAAGGCATCGCGGGCGTGCCGACTATCGCTGCGGGTTTCATGGTCACCTTCACCTCCCTTGGGCTCGTGCCTTCAGGCACGCGGCAAATTCATCGAATGCAGGTTGCAGATCGGGAATGGACTTGGTGATCAACGGTGCCAGCCAGCCCGAGTAGTCCTCACGCATGGTGAACTCGACGCCACCTGCGGTGGCCGGTCGCAGCTCAAACACCCGTTCGCCCTTGAACAGGCCCAGTGGCATACCACCGCGCCACACCATGCGTCTGGGCGCATCGAACGCGATGACCTTGACCGGGAAGGCGCGGCCAGGCGCCACCTTGGCGTGCACGGTGATTTTTTCGCCCAAGGCGATGACGCCGTCGACGCGCAAGACCGTCGTGTTCCAGCTGGCATAGCCCACGGCGTCAGTCAGGATGCGCCAGATCGCCTCGGGTGCGGCCTGGATGGTGGCGCTTGTGGCGAACGACTTCATCGGTAAATAGTAACGTGGGCGTTACGTTATATCAACCGTGGGATGCGCGTGTGGGTGGCGAGCGCAGCCAACACCAGATCCCAGGATTTATCGTAAGCAGCTGCATTGCGGGCAAAGGCTGCGGACCCGGCCGAGCCCTGGCTATGACGCACCGTCACCCGGGTTCCACCCGCAACAGCCTCGAACGTGACTTCAACCTGGGTGGGGTGCTCGGGGCCCGTGCCGGGATACCAGTCGAGCAGCAATCGGCTTGGCGCAGCGAAGTGACGAACGACGCCCAACTCGACCTCTTTGCCGTCGCTCGAGCGCTCGAAGAAACGGCCTGCGGCCTCCATGCGAATCGTGCTGCTCGCATCCTTGGTGTGGCGCCGCGCAGCAGGCCACCACAGGCCGGCGTGCTCGGTGAACAGGGCAAACGCTCGCCCGGGTTCACAGGCAAGGACGACAGTCTTGACGATCATGATTTCGCCAACTTTTCCAGCTGTGACAAGGCCACATCCCAGAAGCTGTCGATGAATTTGTGCACATCGCGAAACCCCTGCACGCGAATGGCGTAGATGTTCTGAGCGCCGCGTTCACTGGGCACAACCAGCCCGGCGTCTTGCAACACGCGCAGGTGCCGCGACACGGCAGGCCGGCTGATCGAGAATTTCTGTGCCAGCGCGCCCACCGGCATGGGCGTGCGGCGCAGCTCAATCAGAATCTCGCGGCGGACCGGGTTGCCCAAGGCGTCGAATGCGTTCATGGAACAACCACGTTACCATAGTGCTGACCACAGGTTGGGGGCCGAGAGTGGCAAAGTAGCTTCTCAGCCCACCGCAGGAGCCCACCATGAAGACCGAGCTTTTTTATCTGCTGTTGACTTCAGTCCTGACCGGCGCGCTGTGGATTCCGGTCGTCATCGGCTACGTCAGCGCGCGCGGGTTTCCAACACCGTCCGACTACAGAACGGCGCCGACCTCGCCGTTGCCAGACTGGGTGAATCGGGCCAACCGCGCCCACTTGAATGCGGTCGAGAGTTTCGCGCCATTTGCAGCCGTGGTCTTGATCGCCCACGCAAGCGGGGTCTCCAACGCCGTCACCGAAGCTTGCGCTGCTGTGTACTTCTTTGCCCGAGCCGCGCATGCGGTGATTCACATCGCCGGCTTCGGCCAGCTGATGGCAAGAACCGTGGCATTCACCGTGGCCTGGATCGCGTTCCTGGTCTTCTGCGGGGCCGTGCTGCAGCGCGCGATTTGATCTCATGCTTTCAGGGCCGGGCTTGCTGGACCGCCGGCCGTTTTTCAACGCCCCACTTCACCTCACCATCCGCGCCAACACCCTGTCCACCATCAAACCGCTTTGCCCCAGGTAGTTGGCCGGGTCGAGCATGGCTTGCAAGGCGCTGCGATCCACGTGTTTGTTGACTTCGGGGTGGACCACCAGCAGCTCCAGCAGCGGCTGGCCCTTGGCCAAGGCTTCTCGGCACAGGTCGTAGACCAGGTCATGCGCATATTCGCGGCCGATGAATTTGCCCAGGCCCATCATCACTGCTTCGCTCATCACCAGGCCCTGGGTCATGTCTATGTTGCGACGCATCGCTGCCGCATCCACTTCAAGGCCTTGCACGACTGCGATGGATTGTTTGAGTGCGCCGGCCATCAGGCAAAACGCTTCAGGCAGCACTATCCATTCAATCTCCCACGGCCCCGTGCTGCGTTCGTGGTCGGCGACCATGGCGTCGAGCAGGGCGGCGGCGTGTTGCCTAACGACTGAAATGGCCGCATGGATGTAGCAACTGGCGATCGGGTTGCGCTTTTGCGGCATGGTGCTGCTGCTGCCACGGCCGTGGTGGTAGGGCTCGAAGACCTCGGCCACCTCGGTCTGCATCATCAGCTTGACGTCCATGCTCAGCTTGCCCAGCGTGCCGCCCACCAGGCCCAGGAAAGTGCCGCATTCGGCAATGTTGTCGCGCAGGGTGTGCCAGGCAATCAGCGGCTGCTTCAGGCCCAACTCGGCGCACAGGCCAGCCTGCGTTTGCATGGCGCCACTTTCCAGTGACGCCAGCGTGCCGGCAGCACCGGCAAACTCGCCCACCAGCACGCGCTCTTTCAACTGCGCCAAGCGCTCTTGGTGGCGCTGCACGGCACTCAGGATGCCGGCCATCTTGAAGCCGAAGGTGACAGGAATGGCCTGCTGCAAATTGCTGCGGCCTATCACGGG
>JANNEX010000613.1:0-3275 GCA_031379155.1 Rubrivivax sp. | reverse complement strand
ATGCTGCTGATCAAACCGTTTTCCACCGGCACCATCAAGAACTGGCCAAACGAGCCCGCCGCCGCTACCAGGCCCATGGCCCAAGAGCGTTTGAGCGGGTCGACATTGCGCGCAATCACGCCGTAGACCACCGCGTAGGTGGTGCCCGACTGCGCCAGCCCCAAGATGACACCTGCGGTGCCGGCGAAGATCAAGCTGGTGCTGGCGAAGGCCATGGATGCCAGCCCCAATGCATACAGGGCACTGCCAGCCAGCAAGACGCGCAGCGCGCCAAAACGGTCGGCCAGGCCGCCGGCAAAGGGCCCGGCGATGCCCCACACCAAGTTTTGTACCGCAAAGGCAAAAGCAAAGTCGGCGCGGCTCCAGCCGCGCTCCATGGTGATGGGCTGCAGCCACAGGCCAAAGCCGTGGCGTATGCCCATGCTCAGGCTCACGATGGCAGCGCCGCACAGCAGCACCTGAAGCATCGACAGCTTGGGGGCACTCGAAGCGGGATTCATGCGGCGATTGTCCGAGAAAACCCACCAAGCCTGCGGTGCCGCCGCCGATACAGTGGCAGCCAATCCCAACGCTTGGTAATAGAGGTTCAACCATGAAGGTTTTGGTGCTTGGCGGCGGTGTCATCGGCGTGTCCTGCGCCTACTACCTGGCCAAGGCCGGCCACCAGGTGGAGGTGGTGGATCGCCAAAGCGGCCCGGCGCTGGAAACCAGCTTTGCCAATGCCGGGGAAGTGTCACCGGGCTACAGCGCGCCCTGGGCCGGGCCGGGTGTGCCCATCAAGGCCATCAAGTGGATGCTGATGCAGCACAGCCCGCTCGTCATCTGGCCGCTGCTCGACCCCGCCATGTGGCGCTGGGGCGCCATGATGTTGGCCAACTGCACGCAAAAAGCCTATGCGCTGAACAAGAGCCGCATGGTGCCCATTGCCGAATACAGCCGCGACTGTCTGAAGGCCCTGCGCGCTGAAACCGGCATGGCCTACGACGACCGCGCACAAGGCACGCTGCAACTCTTTCGCACGCAAAAGCAGCTCGACAGCATTGGCGACGACGTGGCCGTGCTCAAACAGTACGGCGTGCCTTTTGAAGTGCTGGACCGCGCTGGTTTTTGCAAGGTCGAGCCCGCACTGGCGCTGACGCAGCACAAGTTTGTCGGCGCATTGCGTCTGCCCGGCGACGAAACCGGCGACTGTTTCAAGTTCACCAACAAGCTCGCTGAGATGGCAGCCACTTTGGGCGTTAGCTTTCGATGGAACACACGCATTGAAGCGCTGCAAGTGGGCGGTGGCAGCATCACTGGCGTGCACACCGATGCCGGCCTTTTGAAGGCCGACCGCGTGGTGCTGGCCCTGGGCAGCCACAGCCCGCTGCTGCTCAAGCCCGTGGGCATCCACATCCCCGTCTACCCGGTCAAGGGCTACAGCATCACGGTACCCATCACCGAGGCGCAATACGCGCCCGAGTCGACCATCATGGACGAGACCCACAAGGTGGCCGTGACGCGCCTGGGCGACCGCATCCGCGTCGGTGGCACCGCTGAACTGGCGGGTTATTCACTCAACCTGCGCGAGCCGCGCCGAGGCACGCTCAACCATGTGGTGAGTGACCTGTTTCCCCGTGGCGGCGATGTCAGCAAGGCCACGTTCTGGTGCGGCCTGCGCCCCATGACGCCTGATGGCACACCCGTCATCGGCAGCACGCCAGTGCAAAACCTGCTGCTGGCCACCGGCCACGGCACGCTGGGCTGGACCATGGCGGCAGGCACCGGGCGCGTGATTGCCGACATGGTGTCTGGCCGCCAGAGCGAGATCGACATCAGTGGCTTGGCCATGGCGCGCTACGGCTGAAACGGTGGCGCTGCTGCACCCCGGCTGCCTGGGCCAAGCAGCGGCCGGTTCACGTCGCCAAAGGCCAGCATGCTGCCCACTTGGCGGTCGGCTGGTGACTCAAAACCGCAGCGGCCGGCAAAAGTGTCAGGGTTGCGAAAAGTGCCCAGCAGCAAGTCCCAGATCGGCAAGTCGCCATAGTTGAAAGCGTGCACACCCAGGCGGTGGTGTTCGCAGTGCGCTTCCGGTCTTTGGATAACGTAGCCCAGCCAGCGTGGGGTGTGGATGTTCCAGTGCTGAAACATGCCGTAGAAAGCCGCGACATAACCCGTGAGTGAAGCGGCCACTGGGTCCAGGCCCAATACGATGAGCGTGACAAACAGCTGCAGCAGCACTTGGGCCACGATTTCTGTGGGGTGAAAGAGCACCGAGCCCGGCATGTCCACACGCTGCGGGCTGTGGTGCAACTGGTGCGTCAGGCGCCACAACAGCGGCACCGTGTGCAACGTGCGGTGCCAGACATAGCCCACGCCCGACAGCACCACGTAGCCCAGCACGGTACCGCCCGCCACACCCAAGCCTGAGCCGTCTATCCAGCGGTGCATGCGCAGCCACTTTTCATCCACCACCAGCGGCACTACCGTGGCCAGCATGCCCACCAGCAGCAAAAAGCCGATGCCCAGCCAGGTCCAGCCCCGGCGGGCTGGAAACTGGCGCGCCGGGAACAGTTTTTCAACCGCCAGCATGAACAAGAATGTGGCCGCAATGGCCAGGCCCACAAGGTCTGCAGCTTGCACAGAATTCTCCTCAGGCTGGATCGCCTTGGCGGGTCAACGATCTCGACACACGCGCACCAGCAGAAGCTCTTGCGCAATACTGGGGCTGGAGCACAGCACAACGGGGTCAGGAACATGCACAAGCAAGACAGTGACGGGTGGGGGCCGCACAAGCGCTGTCGCGCCCTGGCCACGATGGCCGCGCTGGCCTTCGTGGCACTGGGCGCCACGGAGGTTCAGTCCCAGGCTCAGTTCCAGCCTCCGGCCCCCGTTCAGGCACAGGTTCCAGTACAAGCTGCCTCGCAAGCGTCCAAGACTTCAGGCGCCACGAATGTGGCGCGCGGCGCCGGGGCTTTGACCCCCGACAAGGAAGCGCCCGTGGTGCACATCAGCCATCTGCTGGCGGGCAGCACGGTGGCTGGCAAGCAGTCCATCAAAGTGCTGGTCACCGACAACGCCGGCGGTGGCGACATCAAGGTCAGCCTGTCCATCAATCACAAGATGGTGGCCATGGCGGGCGGCGGTGAATTGGTCTACGTCTGGAACACCGCCAAGTTTGCGCCCGGCAGCTACGTCATCAGCGCCACCGCGCGTGACCTGGCGGGCAACCAGGGCAGCGCATCGGTCACTGTCAAGCGATAGCTGGCTTGGGCAGGCTCCTAAAATCGTGCCAT
>JANNEX010000532.1:0-3971 GCA_031379155.1 Rubrivivax sp. | reverse complement strand
CCTGAGCGAACTGCACCCGACCGACCACAAGATCTTGGCGTCTTACCTGGGTGATGTGCCGGGTGTTGAGATAGCCCTGGTCGACGGCTTTGCCAAACTCAAAACCCACCTGCCGCCGCCGACACGGCGCGGCGTCGTGCTCATCGACCACAGCTATGAGATCAAGACCGACTACACACGCACGCTTGCCGCGCTGCGCGAGTGCTTGCAGATCTTCCCCGAAGCCATCGTGCTGGTGTGGCTGCCGCAAATTCAAAAGGTCGAAGCCGCACAACTGCCGCAGCGCCTGAAGGCCACCGCCGACAGCGCCGGCAAAAAGGGTTGGCTGCACGCGCGCCTGACTGTCGCCAAAGCCGACGCCAAGGGCTTTGGCATGATGGGCAGCAGCCTGTTCGTGGCCAACCCGCCGCACACTTTGTTTGCCACGCTGCAACCCGTGCTGCCGTGGCTGGCGCAGGCGCTGGCGCAGTTTGACGGCGCCAAAAGCGCGCTGGAAAAGTCCACCCAAGCTTGACCGCAGAAAGGCTCTATGCGACAAATCATGCGCCGCTTTACCCCCTTCTTGTGCTGCGCCAGTCTGGCACCCTTGTGCGCCCTGGCGGCCGACAACTACACCGCCAGCTACCCCAACGCCAACGGCGCGGCGCAAGCGGCAGCGGCGAGCACACTGGACGCCATTTTGGGCGGCAGCGTGGGCATAGGCAGTGCCACCATCCCCATTGGCCGCGCGGTGCCTTTCGATTTGTCGCTGCGTGGCGTCGCGGCCAGCATCACCGCCGTGTCCGTGCCCTCAGGCTCGGTGGCGGTGGTCAACGCGCAACTGCTGATTCCAGCCATCGGGGCTAACGTTCAATTTACCGACCCCAGTTGGCAAGGCTTGCTCGACCAGGTCAAGCGCTTCTTGCTGCAAGGCAGTGAAGCCAAACGCCTGCAACGCGAATCGGCACGTTCATCGCCCTTCGACCCCGTGGCCGGCAACCCCAGCAGCCTGATGGCACGCAGCGTGGCGGGCGACTTTGCGCGCGCCTTTGAGCCCTTTGCCAGCAACAGCGTGGACGGCCCGGTGCAAGTGGCGCAGGTCGGCGGCCTGCCCGCCGGCGCGCTGCGTGGACCGCTACCCGGCCTGCCCGGCGTAGGCGCTCAAGTGGCGCTATGGCGCGACAGTGGGCGCTCGGCGCGTTCATTTACGCTGCCGCTGTCCTACACCTTGCGCTCTGACCTGGACCCACGGCGCCAATTTTCCTTTTCGTTGCCGCTGGCCGTGACCAGCGTGGACGGCGCCACCAGCGTGCAAGGCAACGCCGCCGCCGCGCTGCGCCTGCCGCTGGCGCGTGACTGGTCGCTGACCACTTCACTGGGCTACGCCATGGTCAGCGCGCCTGACCTGGGCAGCGCGGGCAAGATAGGCTCGATTGCGCTGACCAGCAGCTACGTGCTGCGCGGTGAAGCCGGTGACCTGGCCATTGGCAACATGCTGGGCCATTACCGCACGCTGGGTGGCACCCTGAACGGCGTCGACACGGGTTCGGGCATCAGCAACACCGTGCTGCGCAACGGCCTGCTGTGGAGCATGCCCGCGCCGGCCTGGCTGGGCTTTGGGCGCAGCGTGGAGTATTCGCTGGTCAACACGCACTACACCGGCACGGCGCTGTACTTGCGCAATTACAGCGAACTGGGCTTGGCCGTGGGCAGCAACAAACGCGCTGACAGTACACGCAGCTACATGCAGGGCGGCTTGTCGCTGTTGCTGTCGTCCAAGACACGCGGTGCGGTGGCCAGCTTCGGGTACTGGTTTTGACGGCGGGTTTGATGGCCGCAACGAGGCTGGGCTTGCGCGCAATTGTTGCTGCACTGACTTTGACCGTTAGCGCTGGCAGCGTCACGGCGCAGCCCATCAACGACCGCCAGATCGTCGAACTCGCCGGCCAAGGCCGCTACGAAGAATTGGCGCAGCGCCTGGGCAGTCAAACCACGCTGGGCGTGGGCGAGCTGCACGCGCTGTGCCACGCCCTGTCGCGCACCAAACGCTACCGAGCGCTGCTGGATTGCCTGGACCGCTTTGAAGCAGCGCTGCGCGGCCGCAACCGCGCCAGCATCCTGTTTGGCCTGGACGACGCCAGCGCCACGCTGCCGCTGATGCGCGCCGAAGCGCTCGTAGACCTGGGCCAACCCGAGGCCGCACGCGCGCAAGCCGACAAAACGCTGGCCTGGTTCGAGCGCGAAGGCAGCGCGGGTGAACGCGATATCCAAGTCGAAGCCCTGGCCCTGCTGGCCCTGGCCGCCGCGCGCCAAGGCGACGACGCCAAAGCGCAAGACGCCCTGGTCAAGATCGCTGCCGTCAAGGTGGACATCAGCGCCGGCCCGAATCTGGCCCAAGCCCGCACCCTGGGCCTGGCGCGTGGCCATCTCGCCTTGGGCCAATTTGCGCAGGCCTGCGCGGCGTTGGAAGCCGACCGCAATTTCGAGTTCCGCCGCACGGTGGAACTGCTGCTGCACGGCAACCCGCCCAACTGGGTGTGGCAGCAACTGCCGCGTGTCTACATGCTGGCCAAATGTCGTTTGGGCCAAAGCCAGACTGCCGCCGCCAAAGCTGGTTTTGATGAGCTGTTAGCACTGCCGGCCCTGCGCCAGAACAGCGGCATCCACTGGCGCGTGCTGCAAGACCGCGCCGCCATCGCGCAAGTCGAAGGTGACCGCGAAGGCGCCACGCGCTGGTTGCGCCAGGCCATTGATGTGATCGAAGCGCAGCGCTCCTCCATCGATACCGAAGCCGCCAAGATTGGCTTCGTCGCCGACAAACAAGTCGTCTACGGCACGCTAGTAGGCCTGCTGCTGGAGCAAGGCCAGGCGGCGCAAGCGCTGGAAATAGTCGAACGCGCCAAGGCACGTGCGTTGGTGGACTTGTTGGCCGACCGCTTCGGCACCGTCAGCGCCAAGCTGTCCCAACCCCTGGCGCGCGGCGACGCACAACTGGCCGCCCTGCTGGACAAACACCGCGACGCCGAAGAAAGCCTGCAAGCGCAGGTGCCTTCGCGCAGCGAAGCGGCCTGGGTGCAGCAGCGCAGCAGCCTGCTTGCCGCCACCGCACAACTGCGCCAGGCCGCGCCTGAATTGGCGTCGCTGGTTTCCGTGCAGCCAGCCAGCGCGGCCGAGCTTGTGCAACTGCTGGACGCCGACGAGGTGGGCTTGCAGTACTACTTGCAAGGCAGCCGCCTCTACGCCGTGGTTTTTGGCAAAGACCTTGGCAAGGACGGCAGCCGCGCTTTCACGCTGGACGCCACGGGTTTGGTGGCCGACATCCGCGACTTCCGCGCCGCCATCGTGGCGCGCAATGCGCAGGCTTTGGTGTTGGCGCAAAAGCTGCACAAGCGCTTGATCGCGCCCCTGGCCTCGGCCCTGGGCAGCCGTGCCGTGCTGGTGCTGCCGCACGGCGCTTTGCACTACCTGCCTTTTGGCGCGCTGCACGACGGCCAGCGCTACTGGCTGGAAAGCCACGCGCTGCGCCAAAGCACCAGCGCCAGTGCGCTGCGCTACTTGCGTTCACCTGCCGCCAATGGCGGCGGGCCAGCGCTCATCCTGGGCAACCCCACGGGCGACTTGCCCAGCGCCGAAGCCGAAGCGCGCAAACTGGGACGCTTGCTGCCAGGCTCCAAGGTGCTCATCGGCGCGGCAGCCACACCCGCCGCGCTGATCGCCGCCGCACCGCGCGCGGGCACGCTGCACATTGCCAGCCACGCCGTGTTTGAAGCGCGCGCCCCCATGGACTCGCGTCTGATGCTGGCCCCCACCTCAGCCACGGCGGCCGCCGACAGCGGCGCGCTGCGTGTGGCCGACATCTACGGCCTGAACCTAACGGCCCAGTTGGTGACCCTGAGTGCTTGCGAAACCGGCCTGGGCCGCATCACCGACGGCGGCGAAGTCATAGGCATGACACGCGGCTTTTTGTACGCCGGTGCGGCCAGCGTGGTGTC
>JANNEX010000519.1:0-6762 GCA_031379155.1 Rubrivivax sp. | reverse complement strand
TAACGTTCAGGTGTACCGGGACTTGCTGGTTGATTCCTGGCGTGCTGGGTCTTGGGGCGACAAGCTGCGCGTATGGATCAAACCTCCCGGCTGGCGGCCGGCCGATGTGGCGGTGCGTTGGCCCAAGCCGGCGTTTGACGTGCAGCAGTTTGCGCTCTTCAACCCGAAAGCCAGCCGCGCTGCGCTGTGGACAGCGGCGCTGCTGTTCCAGTTGGTGCTGGCCGCCACCACGGTCTTTTTGTGGTTTGCGCACCAGTTGAGCGTTAGCCAGCAAGCGGCAAGTGCGGTGGGCATCGTGACCCTGCTGTGGTTGATTGGCGCCATCACGCAGCCGCGCGCGCAGGCCAATGCGGGAGCCTTGGCGACCCGGGTTTGACCCCGCCAGCCGGCTTCAGCCGCAGCCTGCCGCACTCACGTCGCGGTCTTCCGCGTTCGTCGCAAGGCACAGCGCGCCCGGCTTGCGCCCTACAGACTCCGGCGCAC
Organism: Rubrivivax sp.; assembly: GCA_031379155.1. GTDB lineage: Bacteria > Pseudomonadota > Gammaproteobacteria > Burkholderiales > Burkholderiaceae_C > Rubrivivax. The sequence goes on along the minus strand of JANNEX010000519.1, from coordinate 6,279 downwards.
GGCGCAAGCGGATTTCTCGCTTCGCGCCGACCCCAAAGGAGCGAACCCTATGCCACACTTTCCCCGCATGACCCTGCTCACTGCCGCGCTGGCCTGCGCAAACGCCGCGCTGATCGCCTGCGGCGGCATGGAAGAAGGCTCGGTGACTGTCACCGTCACCGGCCCTAACGCTGTGTCGCAGTGGAACGAGATCGCCACCAACACCATCAACCTGCCGGCCACGGCCACCGGTACGCCCGAAGAACAGCGGCCCAACACCACGGTTGACCTGGCCACCGTGCACGTCGCCATCTATGACGCGGTGATGGCCATTACCGGTACTCACCTGCCGTACGCCATCACGCCGACTGCCGCTGCCGCCGACGCATCGCAAGAGGCCGCCGTGGCGGCAGCGGCCCACCGTGTCTTGCTGGGCCTGTTCCCCAGCCGCAGCGCTTCGTATCAAGCCGCCTACGACAGCTTCGTGGCGGCCTTGCCCAACAATGTGGCCAAGTCCCAAGGCCTGGCGCTGGGGGCAGAGGTGGCGGCCGGCATCTTGGCGCTGCGTGCCAACGACGGGCGCTCTGTCGCGCTCGCGGCCTATGTGCCCGGAAGCGGGCCTGGCCAGTTCCGCGGGCTCAATCCGGTTGGCCGGCCTAACGCCTTCATCAAGCCCTTTGTGCTGAGCTCACCTGCGCAATTCCGCGCGCCGGGCCCGGCGGCACTGGGCAGCGCTGAATATGCGGCGGACCTGAACGAGACCAAGGCCTTGGCCTCAGCCGCCAGCAGCGTACGCACCGCTGCGCAGACCGAAATCGCACGCTTCCACACCCAGCCGCCACCCACCTTCTGGCCCAACAACATGCGTGCCTTGGCCATGACCGGCCGCAGCCTTGCCGAGCATGCGCGGCTGCTGGCCATGGTCTTCGTGGCACAGGCCGACGCGCAAAACGCCTGCTTCGATTCCAAGTACCACTACCAGTTCTGGCGGCCCACCAGCGCCATCGCACTGGCCGACACCGACGGCAATGACAGCACCACCGCCGACGCCACCTGGACGCCCGTGGTCGCCACCCCCAACCACCCTGAGTACCCTGCCGCTCACGGTTGTGTGGCGGGCGCCACGGCCCAGGTCATGCGCAACTACTACCAGACCCAAAATGTCACCTTCGATATGAGCAGCACGGTCACCGGCACCACGCACCACTTCACGACCCTGGACGCCTTTGTCGTTGAGATTCAGCTGGCGCGCGTGGCCGGTGGCATGCACTTTCGCAAGTCCGCCGTGGACGGCACGGCGCTGGGCAAAAACGTCGCCGACTGGATGCTGGCCAACCGCTTCCAGGCGCGTTGATTGAGTTTTACTGCCGGCAGCACGTGCGCGGGTTGATGCATCCCGCGCACGCGCATGTGCGTGATTCAAGGCCTTGTCTCACATCTGCCGAAACAGGTGTTCGTGCCCTTCGCTGACCGCGAGCTTTTCACTGCGCGCCTTGAGCTTGACGCTGACGCGGCCGCGAAAGTCGCGTGAAACGCCGGCAATAGCGTTGGCGTTGACTATCGTGGCACGGTGGATGGTCCAAAAATAGCTGGGGTCGAGTTGCTCTTGCAGCTCTTTTAGCGTGCGCCGGATCAGCGCTTCGCCGCTGGCGGTGACCACCCGCGTGTACTTCGTATCGGCCTGGAAGTAGCAGACCTCGTCAACCGTGATCAGCTTGACTTCCTGGCCCTGCGAAGCGTTGATCCAGCGCAGGTGTTCGCGCACCGGCTGCGCTGCCGCCAGTTCACGAAGCAGGCCGCCCAGCGCCAGTGGCGTGTCGTGCACACGCTGCTTGACGCGGCGCACAGCCGTGGCCAGCCGCGCCAGGTCATAGGGCTTGAGCACGTAGTCAACCGCGCCCTGCTCGAAAGCCGCGACCGCGTGCGCGTCGTAGGCGGTGACGAAGACCAGGTGGCAGCGCCCGCCCGCCTGACGCGCCACTTCCAGACCGCTCAGGCCGGGCATCTGTATGTCAAGGAACATCACATCGGGCCGGCAGGTATCCAGCAATTGCAGCGCTTCTATTCCGCTGCTGGCCAGGCCGGCAATCTTCAGGTCGGGCCACAGGCTTTGCAGATGCGCGCACAGTTCGTCGCGCAGCACGGCCTCGTCTTCGGCAATCAGGGCAGTGGCTTGTGGCATGGCGGGCACCCCTTAAGTCTTGCTGGGCGGCGGCGCCTTGAGTTCGATCAACAGGGCGCGCATATCGCGGCCCGAAATGTTCTCGACTTCATGCGTTTCGGCCTCGCTCCAGAACACGTCACCGAGCTTGCCTTCTTCGACCATGGTCTTGCCGTTGGGGAGCTTCACACGCACCTTGCCTGGGCTTAACACCACCGTCAGGTGCGCCGGATGCGAGTGCATGCCGTCACCACACACACCCATGCCTGGGCGGCTGCGGAATTCAAGCACGCGCAGCTTGTGGTTCTCAAAAGCGACGCGGTAGCTCGAAGGCTGTTTGGTGATGGCGTCCTGTGCTTGCGCCGCGTCGGCCAGCGCCAGGCCGGGCAGCAGCGCGAGCAGTGTGCGCCGCTGGTCGTTCAGCTTTTCAGGGTCGCGGCAAGTGTGGACAGAGATGTCGGCGGAAAGGTCCATGGTGGGCTGGCTCCAGGCTGAGGATGAAAGGACGGCGCGGCATCAGCGCGCGAGGAAAACGGCTCGAGCGGCAGAATCATGGTCAACGCCGGTGCGTCGGCGCTGCTGGCCTGGGCCACACGGGCTTGGCTGTGGATGGCGCGCAGGCCAACGCCCAGCCGGTAGCGCAAGTCCTCGGCCAGCCAACCCGGCTGCACATCGCCATGCAGCAACAGCGTGACTTGCGAAGCCTGCGCCACCACGTTTAGGGTAATGGGGGACCGGCCGGCCACGGCCGCAGCCAATTGGCCCAGCACAGGCAATATCAGCAGCGGCGGAAAGGGCAAGTCGGCCAGGGCAGCATCGATGTCGCAGCGCCAAGCTGCATGCTGAGCTTCTAGCTCGGCAGCGAGCTGGAAGTAAGCTCGCGCCAGCGCCAGTTCAGCGCCCAGTGTCGACTGGCCGCTGCGCACCGCCGGCATGGCCAGCCGCAAGAAGCTCACCAAGTGGTCAAGCAGCCGCTCAGCACCACCCGCATGGGCGGCATAGCGGCGCTGCAATTCGTCCAGCGCGCGCAACAAGAAGGCGGGGTCCACCGAGCCTTGCAAAGCCGCAAGCTCAGCCTGGCTGAACAGCGCTTCACTGCGGCCGCGCGCGATTTCAGCCCGACTCAGCAGTGCCGCCTTGCGCTCGGCCCGGTGGGCCAGCGCATTGGCGCACACGAAAAGGCCGCCGTACAAGCACAGCGCCCAGCTCAGGTAGACCGGGTTGGCCACCGGCGCAGGTTCAGTGGGCGAGGACAGATCCGGCGGCCATGGCACTCTGAGCGACACAAACGGGTTGGGCGCCACGGCCCTGAGCAGGGTGATGAGCGCAATGACTGCGATGGTGGCCAGGGTCAACTGCAGCGCAGACAGACGGGGTACCGCAATCGCGGTCATGGCGACAAACGCGCCCGCTGCCAACAGCCATCCAGGAATGCCCCGAAGAAAGAGCCGCGTGTTCAACTCGGGACTCAGTGAACTCACCGGAACCCAGTTTTCCAAAGTAGCCACGACCAAGGTCCAGAGCAATACATAGGCTACGCCTCGGCGCCAGCCGTAGGCTGCCCTGCCCCGGCCGAAGTTCGAGCCTGCATCCATCAGGGCTGGACCGCGCCGCGCAAGGGCAGACTCAAACGCGCCCGCACGCCAGAGGGCGGCTTGTTTTCGAGCGTCAGCGTGGCCGCAGCGCCGTACAAGGTGGCAATCCGTGCGCGGGCGTTGGCCAAGCCAATGCCCGTGCCGCCGCTGCCACTGAAGCCTGCGCCGGTATCGGTGACAGTCACCTCGAGCGTCGCACCCAGCGCCCGCGCTGTGACTTCGATGCGGCCGCCTTCAGGCTGCGGCCCAATGCCGTGCTTGACCGCGTTTTCAACCAGCGTGGCAATGATCAGCTGTGGCAGTTCGCAGCCGCGCAAGTGCTGCGGCACGTCGCAGCGCGCTTCGAGCCGGCCTGACATGCGCACGGCCACGATGCCCAAATAGGCCTCGACCAGATCGATCTCCTGGCCCAGCGTGGCCGGCCGCAGATGTTCGCTGGCCAGCGTCATGCGCAGGTAGGTCAGGAAGTGCGCCAACAGCCGCGCGCCCTGGGCAGGGTCGGTGTGGTGCAAGCGGCGCACCGTGGCCAAGGTGTTGAACAGGAAGTGCGGCTCGATGCGGCTGCGCAGCCACTGCAAGCGCATCTGCGCCAGTTGGCTTTCAATCTGCGAGCGGCGCAGTTCAGCGTCCTGCACGGCGGCCTGCACGTCCACCGAGCGCTGCCACAGCCAAAGCATCACCCCAATGCTGCAACCCACCAAGGTCCACTGCAACGTGCGGCCCAACGCCAGACGCAAGTCTTGCGTCACAGCACGATCATCGGCCGCCAGCGGCACCAGTTCACCGACCGCCGCGCCAACAGCAATGGACAGGCACAAGCACGGCACGCGTGCTCTGGGGTGGCGCTTGCACGCCGCGCCCACCAGCACCAGCGCAAGGCCGATGGCCAGCCCGCTGATGGAGCGCGAGCGCAGCAAGTCAAGCCAGCCCAGCAGCACCTCATCGACCGGCCAGTTGCGCCACACAAATGGCTGGAACAAGAACTGGGTCGAGATCAGCACAGCCACCAGCAAGGCACCCGGCAGCACGACGCGTGGCGGCATGTCCCAGGCTCGCGCGGCGCGACCCGGCGGTGCAAGCTGCAACATGGGCCAGACCATTGACAGGCTCCTCTGCCGGGGCGCCAAGTGAGGTCGCGGCCAGCCGCTGTGGCCCGGCCCCTGCACCTGGTGCGCAGTGGGTGATGCGGCATGCTACTTCGCAAGTTTGTGGCTGCCAAGACAAACTGACGGAGCCGGCGCAAGCGGTTTCGAAACCGCCCAGCTGCGGCCCGAACCCGAAAATTGAATGCAGAGAACGGCAGGCAAAACGGCGCGCACCCTGAGCGGCCCTACACTGCCGCGCCATGCCCCCGGCCAAGTCGCAATCCCAGCCCTGACCCATGGCCCACGCGCCCGCACTGCAACTGTCAGCCGTTGCCTGCACCTTCATCAGCAACGACGACCCGGCGCAGCGCTACACCGCCGTCAGCGAGGTGTCGCTGACCGTGGGCGCGGGCGAATTTGTCGCCGTGGTCGGCCCCACCGGCTGCGGCAAGAGCACGCTGCTCAACGTGGCTGCGGGCTTGCTGGCGCCCAGCACGGGCAGCGTGTTGGTGTTTGGCGAGCCCTTGAGCGGCATCAACAAACGCGCCGGCTACATGTTCCAGGCCGAGAGCCTGATGCCCTGGCGCACGGCGCTGGGCAATGTGGCGGCGGGACTGGAGTTTCGCGGCGTGCCCGACGCCACCGCCAAGGCCGAAGAGTGGCTGCGCCGTGTCGGCCTGGGCGGCTTTGGCAACCGCTATCCGCACCAGCTGTCGGGCGGCATGCGCAAGCGCACGAGCCTGGCGCAAACGCTGGCTCTGGACCCCGACATCATCCTCATGGACGAGCCCTTTTCTGCGCTGGATATTCAAACCCGGCAGTTGATGGAAAACGAAGTGCTGGAGTTGTGGGCGGCCAAGAAGAAGGCCGTGCTCTTCATCACGCATGACCTGGACGAAGCCATCGCCATGAGTGACCGCGTGGTCATCCTCTCGGCCGGCCCGGCCAGCCGGCCGATGGGCGAGTTCATCACCGACCTGCCACGCCCACGCGACGTGGCCGAGGTCAAGACCAGCCCACGTTTCATCGAGCTGCACGCCGCCATCTGGGCCGTGCTGCGCGACGAAGTGCTCAAGGGCTATGCGCAGCAGTTGCAGGTTAGGGCGCAGCTTGGGGCGCAGGCCGCATGAAGCCGCGTGGCTTGAAGCTGCGGCTGTGGCAAGTCAGTTTGCTGGCGGCACTGTTGTTGGTCTGGCACGCGGCCACCACACCCGGCTTGCTGCCCAATGTCTTCTTCGACAACGACCGCCAGGCGGCGTTTTTCTTTGGTGAACCACTCAAGGTCGCGGGCCGCATCTGGGTCTGGTTTGTGGTGCAGGGCGACATCTATCACCACCTGGTGGTGACGCTGGTTGAGACGCTGCTGGCCTTTGGCGTGGGCTCGGTGCTGGGCTTGGCCTAGCATGGTTCGGTCTGTGAAAATTTTGCAAGCATTGAAGCCCCGGCCCTGGTTGTTGGT
>JANNEX010000487.1:0-3103 GCA_031379155.1 Rubrivivax sp. | reverse complement strand
TTACACGGTACAAGCCAGTCACTTCACAACGCCGGGATATGCCTTTGGCAACAACAACTACTCAATCGAGATTTCGCTCATCCAGACCAAAGATGGCCTGTCGACCAACCTGGCCAACAACAACCTGAAAGCCATCGCGCGTGTCTATGCTGACTTCACGCCCACGCAGAGCGGTGGCCCCGTGGTCAACCTGCCGGTGGTGTTGGCCAATGGGTCTTACCAGTTCAACATGACGGTGGTTGCCGGACAGACCTACTACATCGACCCCGAAGTCGCGGTAGGCTATGACTACGAAATCGGCGCGGGCAACCCCAACTTCCTCAGCGTTGACCTGCCCGACCTGATTGGCGATGGCCTGTACGACATCTGGGGCTGGGACGGCAGCAACCAGCTCGTGCAACTGGCGCATGACTGGAACGGTGCCAACGTCTACAACTTTGGCGTCGGCGGTGTCAGCCGCTTCCGCGTCACCGGCATCGAAACCAGCGCCGGCTTGAACCCGGGCAACACCACGGCCTTCATCACTGGACTGACCTTTACCGGCAACGGCCGCTTCACGGGCACACAAACGCCCATCACGGTGACGGTCAACGTGCCCGAACCTTCCAGCGCTGCGCTGGCTTTGCTGGCATTGATGGGCCTGGCGGGTCTGCGTGGGCGGCGCCGGGCCACCCACGCTTAGTGCAGAGGTCTTCCATGAGCCGGGGCTTCGCCCCTCATCATGGAAGTTAGCCTAGGTACTCAGTCCCGATCGGTGCAGCCGTTGTCACGCACCAAGCAGCGCGCGTAGCTGGGGTCGTTCTTCAGCTTGAACATCACACGCGCGGCAAAGGCCGTGTCGGCGAAGTCAGAGAACACGCCGTCCACGCCCAGCTCAAAAAAGCGCAGGTACTCGTTGACAGGGTTGCCGCCGTCGGTGACGGGCTGGCGGCTGCGCTCGTTGCGGAAGGTCCAGGTGTGCACCAGCAAGCCCATGGCATGCGCGCGCTGCACCAGGTCCGTCGCGGGCACGGTCACGCGGTCGGCTTCGTTCACCGCGCCGTCGCCAGTCACGTCGACGCAACCACCTGCTGCCGCCACGGTTTTGCAGGCCGTGCTTTGGATGTAGTACTTCCAGGGGCCAATGCCGTCGGCATAACTTTTCACCTCGACCAGGCCGGCGGGTGTGAGCAGGTCTTTGAAGAGGCCGGCGCGGCCTGACACGACCCAGTCATACGGCTTGTCAAAGGGTGCGGCGAAGGTGATGCTGCCGTTGTCGGCCAGGTCGTCGGCGTCCACCAGTTGCACCAGCCTAACTTTCGTCTTGGTGCGCAGGTACTTCAGGTTGGCGGTTTCAAACGACTGGATGAAGACGGGCGCGTGGCGGTGGTTCCAGCCGGCGCGGCTCAACACGGCCAGCAGCCGATCTTCCAGGGCCAGGCCCAGTTGCTGGTGGAAGGTGGGGTGTTTGGTTTCTGGGTAGATGCCGATGGTGCGGCCCTTTTCGCGCGCCTTGTTCTTGGCCAGTGCGATGACTTCTTCCAGCGTCGGAATCTTGAACAGGCCGTTGAAAGCCTGGCTGCGTGCGCCCACTGACTGCACGGCGCCCAGGGTCTTGATTTCAGCCAGCGTGAAGTCACTGGCCCAAAAACCGTCAGTCGGCTGGCCGTCGAGCATCAGCGTGCGCCGGCGGGTCGCAAAATGCGGCAAGCTGGACACGTTGGTGGTGGCAATCAGGTTGGGTTCATGGCGCGCAATCAGGTGGCCGTCTTTGGTGGACACCAGGTCGGGCTCGACAAAGTCGGCACCCAGCTCTATGCCCAACGCATAGGCCTCCAGCGTGTGCTCGGGCAGGTAGCCACTGCCACCGCCGCGGTGGCCTATGACCAGCGGGGACGGGAAGTTCGCGCCGTCGCGGCCGCGGTCTTCATGGGCTTGCGCAGCGCCGCCCACGAGCAGCAGCGCCGCTGTGCCGGTCAGCGCCAAGCGCCGCCAAAGTTTGGACAGTTTCATGATTTGCCTCCTGGTTAGGGAAGGCGATTCTGCGCCGGCCACATGAAACTGGCGTGACGCCAGGCGCGTGCCGAACCTAGGACTTACGCCAGTCTTGCGTCGGCGCGGGCGACCCTAGCGTCCCAACACTTTGGCCACCGGGTTGGGCCGCAGACGAAATGCGTCGGGCATGCGCGAACCCAGCAGTGGGCGCAAATACATCCTGAACGCATCCGTCACATCGGTGCCGCTGGCGCTGATGAACTCGTCTTCCATGGTGCGTGTTTTGCCGGCCACGGCGGCCAGTGGCAGCAGTTCGTAGTCCACCGAATAAAAGCCCGTGCGCTTGATGGCCACACTGCCACTGCTGCTGCCCCACATGGCGTACTGCACGGCCTTTTCGCCCACCTCACGCGCTTCGCGTTGGTCCACGTCGCTGACGCAGCCGACGAAGCTGCGCTGCAAATAGCCAAAGGTGTCGCCACGCACACGTTTGATCTTGAGCTTGGCCTTGATCTCTTCGCACAACAAGTCGGCCAGCGCACCGCTGCCGCTGAGCTGCACGTTGCCGTGTGCGTCTTTCTCCAAATCGCCTTTGACTCCTTTGGCCAGCAAGGCCAGGATGGGCTTGCCCTGCGCGTCGTGTATGCCTTCGCTGACGGCCACCACGCAGCGGCCGTAGCGATCAAACGTGGCCTTCACGTCGGCCAAAAACTTGTCGATCACAAACACACGTTCGGGCACGTAGATGAGGTGCGGGCCGTCGTCGGGAAACTTCTTGCCCAATGCCGATGCGGCGGTCAAGAAGCCGGCGTGGCGGCCCATCACCACGCCCACATACACACCGGGCAGCGCGGCGTTGTCCAGGTTGGCGCCGGCGAACGCTTGAGCCACAAAACGCGCCGCGCTGGGGAAGCCCGGTGTGTGGTCATTCAGCACCAGGTCGTTGTCGATGGTCTTGGGAATATGCAGGCAGCGCAGCGGGTAGCCAGCCTTGGCGGCCTCTTCGGCCACGATGCGCACGGTGTCCGACGAGTCATTGCCGCCGATGTTGAAGAAGTGCTCGATCTGGTGTGCCTTGAGCACCTTGAACATCTCCTGGCAGTAGGCCAAGTCGGGCTTGTCGCGTGTG
>JANNEX010000422.1:0-5175 GCA_031379155.1 Rubrivivax sp. | reverse complement strand
TGATTCCTCTGGCGCTGGATGCGGTGCGCAAGGAAGGGGCTTGCAAGTGGTGAGGCGAAGTGGTGAGGCGGGCAGCCTGTACCAGGGCATTCAGGCGCCTCCACGGCGGGCTTTGCACGGCATGCCGGCCACCTGCCAAGGGCTGGCCAGGGTGGTGTTTGTCGAGCGACCTCGACTGGCTGCCTTGACCGGCGATTCACCTTGCGACGGTCATTGAGCCTGTCACTCAAGCTTGTGGCCGCTGCCCGGTGAGCAAGGCCGTCTGCGCCGACAGGGCCTTGTGCAGCCACTCTCTGGTCACTTTGACCCTCACCGTTTCACGCAGCTCGGGGTGGGACAACAGCCACAGTTCAGAGTCGCACTCGGCCAAGGGCTCACCCAGCCTAACCAGCCCCGGCTCAGCATCGCCCAGAAAGCAGGGCAGGACCGCCAGCCCCAGGCCCTGCAGACAAGCTGAACGCACCATCAGCAGACCTGAAAAACGCAGGGCCACCTGCTCCAGCGCCAGCTGCCGCGCCAGCCACAGCAAGGCCTTGCTGCCGGCGGCCGAGTCGTCCAGGGCGAGCCAGGGCTGCTGGTCCAGCGGCGCGTGTTGGAACCTCTTGGCCTTGGCGCGCTGGGCGTAGACGGCATGCCGCACAGCGGCGATGCGCTGGCCAATCAGGTGCGGTGGTGGCAAGTCAGTCGGGCGCAGAGCCAGGTCGGCCTCGCGCCGCGAGAGGTTGTGGAAATCATTGCGCGCCGAACACTGCAAGCGCAGCGCTGGCAGGGCCTTGTGCAGGCCCGGCAGCAGGGGCAACAGCAGGCCGCCGATGACGCCCTCGGTGCTGGCGATGCGCACCAGGCCGCGCGGACGCAGGTCTTGGCCCTGCACGCGCAGCAAGGCGGCATCGGCCTGGGCCTGCATGGCACGGCCGGCATCGGCCAGCGCTTCGCCAGCGGCGGTGGCGGCATAGCGCCCGGCGCGGCGCTCAAACAGGCGCACGCCCAAGCGCTGCTCGAGCGCGCCCAGACGTCTGAAAGCCGTGGCGTGGCTGACGCCCAGGCGCTGCGCGGCCAGCACCAAGCTGGCCTGTTCGGCCACGCGGGCCACCAGCAGCCAGTCGTCAAGGCTGGGGGGAAGGTCGTCTTTCATTTCTGCAAGTTCGGTTTGCGAAGTGTGCCAATCCGCTTGCATCCATGCAACCTAGAGTGAGCACCTTGCCGGCGCTGCCGGTGCCCATCAGGAGTTTTCGCCATGCCATCCAAGCTCTTCCTTACCCTGCCTACCAGCCTGCTAGGCCTGCTCGGCTTGGTAGTTGCCGCCGGCTTGCGCCCTGCCCAGGCCAATGAACCGATTTGGGACGGCAACAAGGTGCAGATGCAAAGCCAGCAACTCGCACCCGGCGTGTATGCCCATTTGGCCGCCGATGCCGCTGAGCTCAACGCCAAGGGCGCTGCGGCCGCCACCAGCGGTGGGTTGATCGTCGGCACGCGCGGTGCCCTGCTCATCGAGACCATGCTCAACCGCCGCCTGCACGATCAGGTGCGCGCCCTGGCCCAAGCCAAGGCCGCCGGCCTGCCCTTGCTGTACGCGGTCAACACCAGTTCGCATGGCGACCACTCCTTTGGCAACATGTTCCTGCCGCGCGAAACCCGGCTGGTGCAGCATGAGCAGACGGCGCGCTTCATCGCCGGCCATCTGGAGCAGGACAAGGCCTTCATGCTCCAGCACTTCGGCAAGGGCCGGGGCATCGAAGCTATCCAGGCGCGTGAGCCCGACATCCTGGTGCCGGCCGGCGGCAAGCTGGTGCTCGACTTGGGGGCGCGCCAGGTCGAGATTCACGACTTCGGCTTTGCGCAGACCGGCGGCGATCTGTTCGTCTGGGAGCCGCAGTCCAAGACGCTGTGGGCCGGCAACCCGGTGATTGCGGCCAAGCCAGCCCTGCCCTGGCTGCTGGACGGCAAGCTGGCGCAGACCTTGGCGACCCTGCAAAAGGTCTACGACTTCCTGCCGGCCGACGCCACCATCGTGCCTGGCCATGGAGTGCCGATGGGGCGTGAGGGCCTGCGTTGGCACCTGGACTACCTCAGGGCGGTGCAGGCGGGCGTGAAGGACGCGCAGGCACGCGGCCTGAGCCTGGAGCAGACCGTGGCCGAACTCAAGCTGCCCGCGTTCCGCGGCTACCAGTTGTTTGACTGGGTGCACCCGGGCCTGAACGTGCCGGCGGCTTACAAAGACCTGATGGGCGCGCGTTGAACACCCAGGGGCACGCTCAGAGCCGCTAGCGCCTGCTCTAGCGCCTGCTCTAGCGTCTGCTCTAGCCGCTGGCGCCTCTTGCCCGCAGGCAGCAGACGTGCCCCCGGCATCTCTCGGCCTGCGTCACCGCGCTGACAAACTAGGCAGCTGAGGGCTGCGACGCCAGCCAGGCCAGCACGCGTGAATCGGGCCTTGCGCGCAAGAGTTCAGACAGCACGTTGGTGTCGAGCAGCAAGCTCAGGGGCGACTCTTTTTCGCTGGACGTTTGGCCGTCGGGGCCCTTGCGCGCATGGGCGGTGCCTGAAAGTCGGGCGGCGCCCGCACCGGCTCACGGGGGGACACGTTGAGTGTGACGCCACCCAGGCCGACAAAGCGCGCCCTGATGCGTGTCGCCACATCAGCGGCAAGAGCCCGGGGCTCCAGCAGTGGCCATGGGCAGGCTCCAACGTTGCCGGCACTGTCGTCATTGATGTCAATGCAATCATTGACAGCAAAGCCGTCGTTGGGCAACCCGCCTCTGAATCGGCCAGTGCGTGCACTGCTTCAAAGCACCAACAGCGCCCGAAAATCATTCACGTTGGTCAGCGTCGGCCCCGTCACCACCAGGTCGCCCAGTGGCTTGAAGAAGTTGTAGGCGTCGTTGCGGTCCAGGAAATCTTGCGCCTTCAGGCCTTGGGCCAGCGCGCGCGCCAGCGTGCTGGGGGTGACGATGGCGCCGGCGTTGTCTTCGATGCCGTCGATGCCGTCGGTGTCGGCCGCCAGCACATGCACGTTGGGCTGGCCTTGCAGGGCAATGGCGCAGCCGAGCAAAAATTCAGTCGCGCGGCCGCCCCGGCCGGGCGCGAGCCCGGCCTGGTCCAAGCCTTCGCCCTTGCTCTTGACAGTGACCGTGGTCTCGCCGCCCGACAAGATCACGCACGGCCGCGCGAAGGGCTGGCCGCGTCGCGCCACGGCACGCGCCAGCGCGGCTTGCACCTTCCCCACTTCGCGGCTTTCGCCTTCCATTTCGTCGCTCAGGATGTGCGCTGCGATGCCCGCCGCGCGCGCCACTTCCGCAGCGGCTTCCAGGCTTTGCTGCGGCGTGGCGGTCATGTGCACCTGGTGGCCGGCAAAGCGCAGGTCGCCGGGTTTGGGGGTTTCAAACGCGCCGCTCTCAAGGCCTGCGCGCGCGGCAGCGGGCAATTCAATGCCGTAGCGGCGGCAGATGGCCAGCGCGTCGGCGCAGCTGCTGGCGTCGGGCACCGTGGGGCCGCTCGCTATGACTTCGGGCGCGTCACCGGGCACGTCGCTGATGAGCAGCGTGACCACGCGCGCCGGTGCGCACATCGCGGCCAGGCGGCCGCCCTTGATGGCACTGAGGTGCTTGCGCACGCAATTCATGTCGTCGATGGCCGCGCCGCTCTTGAGCAAGGCCTTGTTGATGGCCTGTTTGTCGGCCAGCGTTAGGCCGGCTGCGGGCAGCGACAGCAGGGCCGATCCGCCGCCTGAGATCAGGCACAGCACCAAGTCATGTTCGCTCAAGTTGCGGGTTAGCTTTTGGATGCGCGTGGCGGCGTGTTGGCCGGCTTCGTCAGGCACGGGGTGCGACGCTTCCACCACTTCAATGCGGCCGGGGCGGTCGCGGTAGGCATCGCTGACATGCCCGTAGCGCGTGATGACCAGGCCGCTGATGGGGGCAACGGCGGGCCACAGCGCATCCACCGCTTCGGCCATGGCGCCGCCCGCCTTGCCCGCGCCCAGCACCAGGGTGCGGCCCTTGTTCGGGCCCGTGATGTCGGGCGGTGCGGGCAGGAAAGCGGCGGTGTTGTGGGCGGGCAGGGCGCGCTGCACGGCGGCCTGGAACATGGCCGTTAGCAAAGCTCGCGGTTCGAGTTTGGGGTTCATGCGGCGCTCAGGTTCTGGCTGCGGGTGCCGGGTGTGTCGGGTCCACCCACAGCACCTGCTCGGGCGGCTCGATGGGCGTGATGTCCAGGTTCACGGCCACCGCCTCTCCGTCGCTGCGGCACAGCACACATTCCAGCGTCTCGGTGGCGCTGGCGTTGATCTCTTGGTGTGGCACAAAAGGCGGCACGTAGATGAAGTCGCCCGGGCCGGCTTCAGCGCTGAATTCAAGTCGCTCGCCCCAGCGCAGGCGGGCGCGGCCTCTGACGACGTAGATGACACTTTCCAGCGCCCCGTGGTGGTGGGCGCCCGTCTTGGCATTGGCGTGGATGTGCACGGTGCCGGCCCACAGTTTGGCCGCACCCACACGCGCAAAGTTGATCGCCGCTTTGCGGTCCATGCCGGGTGTTTGTGCGGTGTTGGCGTCGAGCTGGTTGGCGGCGACCACACGCACGCCGTCGTGTTTCCAGGGCGGGCTGGTTTCTTGGCTCACGCGGTCTCCTGCTGCGGTGGGTTGTGATTGTGCGGCGACGCGCTGCCTGCGCTGGCCGCGCCGAAGTCAGAACGGCTTTGATGGCGCCGTGCGCAATCCTGGCCACGCGGCAGCCGCCGCATACAGCGCCCAGCACAGCCAAGCCGACCACAGCGTGTGGCTGGGGTAGTGCGCGCCGCGCGCCAACTGTGCAGCACCGAAGAGTGTGCCCAGCAGCAGCACGCCGCCCAGCCACAGGCGGGCGCGTTTGGCGTCCACACCCCGCCACAAAAAGTAGAGGCTGAAAAAGGCAAAGGCCGCCACCGCATGGCCGGACGGGAAACAGTGGCCACCGCCGCCATCGGCCACGCCCCACTGCCAGTGCGAGAGGTACTGCGCCGCGCCGCCAAACTCGGCCAGGTCCCAAGGGCAGCTGGTGGCTGAAATTCGCTTGAGCGCGGGCACCGCCAGCACCACGCCCAGCGTGACGCCAATCCAGCGCCAACGCAGCGCGCGTGTCGGCCCCACGGCGGGCGGGCGCAGCGCGAGGTAGACCTGCACGCCCAGCACCAGCCAGGCCAAC
>JANNEX010000404.1:0-1880 GCA_031379155.1 Rubrivivax sp. | reverse complement strand
GTGGCACTGCGTGTGCACCACCAGGCCAATCACTGCGCCGCCGTAGATGTCCAGCAGGCCAGCTTCGATGAGATAGCGGTTCACTGCCGTGTCAAACAGGCTGTAGTGAACGACGTTGTTGAGGTGGCCATAAACGTCGTTATCCATCCAGCGTGTGGACAGGGTCTGGAAGTGGGCAAAGGCGCTGCGTGGCAGTGCGCTGGCGCGCGCAGAGTTGATGTCGGTCATGCCGGCAATTCTTTCATCGCGCGCCAGTCCTGCCAGGACTCATGCGCGATGGCCAGTGTTTGGCGGTGCACGGCCACGGTGGTGGCCAAGTCGCGGCCGTAGCCACCGGCCATGGAAACCGCCACAGGAATGCCCCGCGCACGCAAGGCGTCAAAGACTCGCTGGTCCCTTTGCGCCAAGCCTGCCAGGCTGAGTTTGAGACGGCCCAGACGGTCGTTTTCGTGAGGGTCAGCGCCGGCCACGTAAAAAGCCAACGCAGGTGGTGTCGCTGACTGTCGCTGCCAGGCTTGTGCCAGCGCCTCGTCCAACGCGGCCAAGTACTCAGCATCGTTGCAGCCATCAGGCAGTTCCACATCCAGGTCACTGGCCTCTTTGCGAAACGGGAAGTTCTTGGCGCCGTGCAGCGACAGCGTGAACACCGTGGGGTCGTCGCGAAAGATGGCGGCCGTGCCGTTGCCTTGGTGCACGTCCAGGTCAATCACCATCACGCGCAGCAACTGCCGGTGCAGGCGGTGCCACTCGGCTTGCATCAGCCTGGCGGCCACCGCCACGTCGTTGAAGACGCAGTAGCCCGAGCCCTTGTGCGCATAGGCGTGGTGCGTGCCGCCGGCCAGGTTGGCGGCCACGCCTTCGTTGTCGATAAGCGCTGTGCGCGCAGCGCCAATGGTCGCGCCCACCGAACGGCGCGCGCGCTGCGTCATGCGCTCGCTCCAGGGGAAGCCGATTTCGCGCTGCTGGGCAGTACTGGTGGTGCCGTGGACCACGGCTTCGATCCAGGCCGGGTCATGGGCCAGCGCCAGTTCACCGTCGCTGGCCGGGCTGGCTTCGGTGACGCGTACTCCTGGTGCAGACGTTTCTGCGGCTTCGCGCAGCAGCGCGTACTTGCCCATGGGGAAGGGATGCCCGGGCGGCAAGGGCAGCACAAACTGGTCGGAGTGAAAGGCTCGCACGGGGCCTGATTCTAGAAAGCCGCCTCTAGATTGTTGCGGCGCAGCAAAAACCACTTGCATTGGCCCGGGAGAACCCTATACTTCTCTTCATGTTGCAGCGCAGCAAAGAAGTCGGAGCAGCGCGGCAAGGCAAACAGCCTTTACCTCAACCCTCATCAGGAGAAATTTCATGACCACCACCTTTACCGCTGACCAATTCATCGCCGCCCAAAAGGCCACCATCGAAACCCTGTTCGGCCTGACCAGCAAGGCTTTCGAAGGCGTTGAGAAGCTCGTCGAGCTGAACCTGCAAGTGGCCAAGACCACGCTGGCCGAAGCCGCTGGCAACGCCAGCGCCGCCCTATCGGTGAAAGACGCGCAAGAACTGCTGGCCCTGCAAGCCGGCCTGCTGCAACCCGCTGCCGAAAAGGCCGCCGCTTACAGCCGCCACCTCTACGACATCGTCACCAGCACCAGCACCGAATTCACCAAGGCTGCTGAAGCCAACGTCGCTGAAGGCCAGAAGAAGGTGTTGGCTCTGGTCGACAACGCCGTCAAGAATGCCCCCGCCGGCACCGAAAGCGCCGTCGCCCTGGTGAAGTCAGCCGTGGCCGCCGCCAACAACGCGTTTGAATCGGCCCAGAAGGCTGCCAAACAAGCCAGCGAAGTGGCCGAAGCCAACTTCACGGCCATGACCAACACGGCCGTCAACGCCACCAAGTC
>JANNEX010000368.1:0-1571 GCA_031379155.1 Rubrivivax sp. | reverse complement strand
GCTCAGCGCCGGCCCCACACGCAGCGCGCGGTAGCGCTGGCTCATGCGCGCCACCACCTCGTCAAACACGCCGCGCTGCACCAGTATGCGTGACGCCGCTGAGCAGGTCTGGCCGGCGTTTTGGATACCGGCGTTGACCAGGAATGGTTCGGCCGAGTCCAGGTCAGCGTCATCAAACACCAACTGCGGGCTCTTGCCACCCAGCTCCAGCGTCACGGGCACGGCGTTCTTCGCCGCTGCGGCCTGAATCAAGGCGCCCACCGCCACCGAGCCCGTGAATGACACATGCCGCACCCCCGGGTGCGCCGACAGCGCTGCACCCGCCTCTTCACCCAGCCCCGTCACGACATTGAGCGCGCCCGCCGGCAGTCCGCACTGATGCGCGATGCGCACAAAAGCCAGCGCCGTCAGGCACGCTTCTTCGGCGGGCTTGAGCACACAGGCGTTGCCCATGGCCAGCGCCGCGCCCACGCTGCGGCCGATGATCTGCAGGGGGTAGTTCCAGGGCACGATGTGTGCGGTGACGCCATGTGGTTCGCGCCAGGTCAGCGCCGTGTAGCCGTTGACGAAGGGAATCGTCTCGCCCATCACCTTGTCGGCAGCGCCGCCGTAGAACTCCAGGTAGCGCGCCAGCGCCACGGCGTCAGTGCGGCCTTGTTTGAGCGGCTTGCCCACGTCCAGCGCTTCCAGCCGCGCCAGCTCATCCGCTTGCGCCAGCACGGCCGCGCTCATCTTCATCAGCAGGCGGCCGCGCTCGGTGGCGGTCAGGCTGCCCCACTCGCCGTCCAGCGCGGCTTGTGCGGCCGTGACAGCCGCGGCTATGTCAGCCGCATTGCCGCGTGCGATGTGCGCCAGCACGCTGCCGTCAGACGGGTTGAGCAGGGCCAGCGTCTGGCCGGAATCGCTGGCGCGCCAACGGCCCGCGATGCAGACCTGTGCCGTGTTGAATGAAATGCGGGTGTCCATGTCAGTGCCCTGGCGTTGATAGGGCATCATATTTCCCACATGTCGCAAACCTCATCGCGGTCTTAAATGGGCCCCTTCCTGCTCAAACGCCTGGCCACCTTCATGGCCACGCTGGCCGTGGCGTCGCTGGTGGTGTTTGCGGTGCTTGAGCTGCTGCCGGGCAACGCCGCAGAAGTCATCCTGGGCGACACCGCCACCGCAGAATCGTTGGCTGCGCTGAATGCCAAGCTGGGCCTGGACCGCCCCGCGCTGACGCGCTACACAAGCTGGGTGGGCGGGCTGCTGCAAGGCGACACGGCGCTGAGCATCAGCTACGACACGCCCACTTCTGAGCTCATCGTGCAGCGCCTGCAAGTCACGCTGCCACTGGCGCTGATGGCCATGACCATCACCGTGGTGCTGGCGCTGTCACTGGGCCTGTTCGCCGCGTCACGCCACAACAAGTTGGGCGACGTGGGTGTCATGGCAGCCAGCCAGGTGGGCATGGCCATCCCCAATTTCTGGTTTGCGATTTTGCTCATCCTGCTCTTTGCCGTGCACCTGCAATGGGTCAGCGCCGGTGGCTTTCCGGGCTGGAGTGAAGACGACGGCGGTGGCCTGTGGCC
>JANNEX010000348.1:0-1914 GCA_031379155.1 Rubrivivax sp. | reverse complement strand
GCTTCGATGTCTATGCACGGGTAGGGCACAAACTGCGGCCGGCACCAGCCCAGCGTGCTGGCACGTTCTGCCAGCGCGGCCAGGGCGTCCAGCGTGGCCAGTGAAAGGGCCAGGGCTTGCAGTGTGGGCAGGTGCTGCTGCAACTCGTCCAGCACTTGTTCAAACAGCCACTTTTCGCGTGCCAGCGCACGCTCTTGTGCTGACAGCGCTTTGTCCTCGAAGGCCTTCAACTCGGGCGTTATGTAGCGCTCGGCGTTTTTCAGCGTCTGGCGGCGTTGGTAGTCGGCGGGCACCTTGTCCAGGCCCGAGGCGGTGACCTCGATGTAGTAACCGTGCACCTTGTTGAACTGCACCCGCAAGTTGTTGATGCCGGTGCGGCTGCGCTCGCGTGCTTCCAGTGCCAGCAAAAATTCATCGCCGTGCTGGTTGATGTTGCGCAGCTCGTCCAGCGTGGCGTCGACACCCGGGGCGATAACACCGCCGTCGCGCAGCAGCACGGCGGGCTCTTCGGCAATGGCGCTTAAGCAGTCGGCCAGTGTGGCTTGCGGCGCCAGTGCCGCATGCAGGCGCTGCAAAAGCGGCGTGCCGGTGGGCGCGTGGGCGCGCAAGGCGGGCAACGCGGCCAGCGTGCTGCGCAGGCCGGCCAGCTCACGCGGGCGCACCTGGCGCAGTGCCACGCGCGCGGTGGTGCGTTGCACATCACTGACCGTGCGCAGGGTGTCGCGCAGGGCCACAAAGCCTTGGGTGCAGCATTGCGCGATGGCCTCGTGGCGCGCGCTGGCGGCCACGCGCTCACGCGCCGGGTGGGTCAGCCAATGGCGCAGCAAGCGGCTGCCCATGCCGGTGCAGCAGCTGTCCAGCAGGCTGAGCAGCGTGGGCGCGTCGTCGCCGCGCAGGGTCTGCACCAGTTCAAGGTTGCGGTGGCTGGCGGGTGGCAGGTCCAGCAAGTCGCCGGCGCGTTCAACGTGCAGGGTGCGCACATGGGCTAACGCTCTGCCTTGGGTGTGTTCGGCAAAACTCAGCAGCGCGGCGGCTGCGGCGTGCGCGGTCTTCAGTTCTTGTGCGTTGAAGCCGGCGAGCGTTGCGACTTGAAGTTGTTCACGCAGTTTGCGTTCGCCCAGGGCGCTGTCGAACTGCCAGGCCGGGCGCGCGGTGCGTGCGGTCTTGGCTTGCATCACAGCGCTAGGCAGGGCGCTGCCGTCGTGCAGCACTTCGGCCGGCGCCAGTCGTGCCAGCCAGGCCGGCAGTTCGCGTTCGTCACATTCGGTGATGCCCAGCTCACCGCTGCTCAGGCCCAGCCAGGCCAGGCCCCAGGTTTGGCGGTGTGGGTAGATGGCCAGCAGCAGCGTGTCGGCACGCTCGGCCATCAGTTCGCTGTCGGTCACCGTGCCCGGCGTCACCACGCGCGTCACCTTGCGTTCGACCGGGCCTTTGGCGGTGGCCACGTCACCCACCTGTTCGGCCACGGCCACCGCTTCGCCGAGCTTGATCAAACGCGCCAAGTAGCCTTCCACTGAATGCACGGGCACGCCGGCCATGACCACCGGTTCACCCGCGCTTTGGCCGCGTGTGGTCAGCGTGATGTCGAGCAAGCGGTTGGCCTTGCGCGCGTCGTCAAAAAACAGCTCGTAAAAATCGCCCATGCGAAAGAAGACGAGCGTGTCGGGAAACTCGGACTTGATGCGCAGGTACTGCGTCATCACCGGTGTGTGCGCGGCCAGGGCGGCAGTCTGTGGGTTGGGTGGTAGGCCAAAAGTCATCGGTGCTTGAAGCGTGGGCAACGGGTAGCGCCAGAAAGAGGCGGCATCTTAGGTCAGGGACTATTTTCGATGGCTGGATGCAGCGTCCCGTCGTCCCAAGGTTTAATCTTGCGCATGCGTTTGCTAAATGCGATGTTGCCCGCCACTGGCAGCC
>JANNEX010000336.1:0-4382 GCA_031379155.1 Rubrivivax sp. | reverse complement strand
ACCGAGTACTGCCCGGTGGTCTTGTTGACGTGCACGCTGAACTCCACGTCCTTGCCGTTGTTGCTCAGCGTGCCACTGGTGAATTCGTAGTCTTCGCTTTCCCAGGGCAGGCCGTTGAGTTCGGCGTTGTAATCCTGGTATTCAACGCGGCCTATTTCGCCGCTGGCCAGGTTGAGCAACCCGGTAGCCGAGATCACCTCGTCAGAGAGTTCGTCGGTCAGGGTGATCGGTACTTTCAGGTCCACGGCGCTTCCTTGGCTGGCGAGTGCGCGATTTTTGCATGCAGCGCCATAGGGATGGACTTGGCGGTGGCGACGGCCTAAGGTACGCAGCCATATCCGTTGCTGACAGGAGCTGATCGTGCCCTTCAAACCCTTGCGTTGCCGGTTGGCGACTGCGGCGCTTGCCCTTGCATTGACGACGGCCCCGGCCACGGCCCAATCCCACCCGCTAGACCCACTGACCGCCGACGAAATCATAGCGTCGGCCAACATCTTGCTGCGTGGCCGTGCCGCCCAGCCCGGTGCCATCTTCCAGAGCGTGGAATTGCGTGAACCTGCCAAGGCCGAGATGCTGGCCTGGCGCCCCGGCGCGCCGCCCCCTTCGCGCCAGGCCACCGTGTTCTACCGCCAGAACCGGCAAAGCTTCAGGGCCAACGTCAACCTGTCGGCCAGCAGCTTCACGGCGCCGGCGCTGATCCCCATCTCTGACGGCCAGTTGGGCCTCACGATTCAAGAGGTTTTTGACTTCTCTTTCGCCTTCCAAGACCCAGCGTTCTTGAGCGCCCTGGCGCGCCGCGGCTTGCGCACACCTCAGCAGTTAGCCAAGGTTTTTGTCACGCCGCTGACCCCAGGCTCTTTTGGCCTGCCTGAAGAGTCGCGCCGCATCGTCAAGGCGCAGATGTACTACACCGAAGGCGCAGGCATCAACCTGTACGCACGGCCCATTGAAGGCATGCAAGCCATCATGGACCTGGACACGCAGCAGGTCATTCGTGTGCTGGACAGCGGTGTCGTGCCCATTCCCACACTCACGCACGACTTTGACGAGGCCAGCGTGGGTGCGCGCCACGGCTTGCGGCCGGCGCTCAAGCCCATCCGCATCAGCCAGCCGGCGGGCGTGAATTTCAGAATCGACGGCAACTTCATCGAATGGCAGAAGTGGCGCTTTCACACCCGCTTTGAGCGCCGCACGGGGCCGGTGGTGTCGCTGGTGAACTACGCCGGGCGGCCGGTGCTGTACCAAGGCAGCCTGTCAGAGATTTTTGTGCCCTACCAAGACGCCGACGCCAACTGGTTTTATCGCACCTACATGGACGCTGGTGAGTTCGGTTTTGGGCTGTTGGCCTCACCGCTCAAGCTGGGGCTGGACGTGCCCGAAAACGCGGTGCTGCTGGACGCCTTGGTCTCAGCCGCCATCCCCGACCCCAGCGTGCCGGTGGTGCCCTTGCCGCTGAGCAACGTGGTGGCGGTGTTTGAACGCCTCACCGGCAGCCCCGCCTGGCGCCACTTCGAACAATTTTCAGGCGGCGCTTATGAAGGCCGGGCCGAGGTGGAACTGGTGGTGCGCAGCATTGCCCAGGTTGGCAACTACGACTATTTGCTGGACTGGGTGTTCACACAGAACGGCATCATTCGCGGCGAGATTGGCCTGACCGGCATTGACGCGCCCAAGGCGGTGACAGCCGGTGGCGGTGACCCAGCGCAAAGCGCCCCAGTCGCCCCGCAATTGGTGGCGCCCTTTCACAGCCACTTCTTCAACTTCCGCCTGGACGTGGATGTGGACGGCCCGCTCAACAGCTTCATGCTGGGCCAGCTGCGCACGCGCCACGCGCCTGGCCCACGCAAGAGTGTGTGGAGCCTGGAAGAGCAGCTTGTGGGCAGTGAAAGTGAAGGCCGCCTGGACACTGAGGGCCACGCACGCTGGACGGTCATCAACCCGAGCAAGCGCAACGCCCTGGGTCAGCACACGGGCTACCGGCTGGAGACGCACGACACCGCAGAGCCGCTGCTGAAAAAGGCCGACTACCAACGTGCCAGCTTCATCGACCATGCGCTGTGGGTCACGGCCTATGACCGCGAGCAGCGCTATGCCGCTGGCGACACGCCCAACCAGCACCCCGGCGCGCCGGGTTTGCCGCAGTACGTGCGCGACAACCGCAGCCTGGTCAACCGCGACATCGTGCTGTGGCTGACCCTGGGTCACCACCATGTGACGCAGGCCGAAGACTGGCCGGTGATGTCGCGCCACAAGATGGGCTTTGAGCTCAAACCGGCCAACTTCTTTGACCGCAACCCGGCGCTGGACTTGCGGCGTGCGCCGTTTGAAGTGGTGCGCTAGAACTTGCAATAGAGCGCCCAGGCGCTTCAGTGCGCCTGGTCCCAATTCGCGCCCACGCCCACCTCGGCCAATAGCGGCACCTTGAGTTGCGCCACACCCGCCATCAGGCGCGGAATGGCTTCACGCGCCCAGTCCAGTTCGGCCGCCGGCACTTCAAGCACCAGCTCGTCGTGTACCTGCATCACCATGCGCGTGGCGCGCTGCTCATCGTCCAGCGCTCTTTGCACCGCAATCATGGCCAGCTTGATGAGGTCGGCGGTTGTGCCCTGCATGGGTGCGTTGATGGCCTGGCGTTCTGCGCCGGCCTTGCGCGGGCCGTTGCCGCTGTTGATCTCGGGCAGCCACAGACGGCGGCCGAAGACGGTTTGCACATAGCCCTTGTCTTTGGCTGACTGGCGCGTCTCGTCCATGTAGCGTTTGACGCCGGCAAAGCGCGTGAAGTACTTGTCGATGAAGTCTTTGGCAGCCTTTTGTTCTATGCCCAGGTTGCTAGCCAATCCAAACGCGCCCATGCCGTAAATCAGACCAAAGTTGATGACCTTGGCATAACGCCGTTGTTCACTGGAGACTTCCGCCACCGGCGTGCCAAAGACTTCGCTGGCCGTCGCCTTGTGCACATCCAGCCCACGCTCAAAAGCGCGCAGCAGCGCCGGGTCTTCGCTGATGTGGGCCATGATGCGCAGCTCGATCTGGCTGTAGTCGGCGCTCATGATGACGTGGCCAGCGGGCGCAATGAAAGCTTCGCGCACACGGCGGCCTTCGGGCGTGCGGATGGGAATGTTCTGCAAGTTGGGGTCGTTGCTGGACAGCCGCCCCGTCACCGCCACCGCCTGCGCGTAATTCGTGTGTACACGGCCAGTGGCCGGGTTGACCATCAGCGGCAACTTGTCGGTGTAGGTGCCCTTCAACTTGGCAAGGCTGCGGTGGTCCAGGATGCGCGCCGGCAGCGGGTAGTCAGCGGCCAATTCGGCCAGCACTTCTTCATCAGTGCTGGGCGCGCCGGTGGCGGTTTTTTTCTTCACCGGCAGGCCGAGCTTGGTGAACAGGATCTCGCCGATCTGCTTGGGGCTGCCCATGTTGAAAGGCTGGCCGGCGATGCGGTAGGCCTCTTGCTCCAGCGCCACCATGCGCTCGGCCAATTCCTGGCTTTGGCGCGCCAGCAAAGTGGCGTCGATGAGCACGCCGTGGCGTTCTACGCGCTGCAATACGTGCGCCACCGGCATCTCAATTTGCTCGTAAACAAAACGCAGGCCTTCGTTGGCCAACACACGCGGTAGCAGAGCCTGATGCACGTGCAGCGTCATCTCGCTGTCTTCACCGGAATATTCGGCAGCGCGCGTGATGTCAACCTGCGCAAAGCTGATCTGGTTCACGCCCTTGCCACACAGGTCTTCAAAGCTCAGGCCTTTGCGGCCCAGGTGGCGTTCAGCGAGCGCTTCCAGGCTGTGTTTGTGGTGGGCTTCCAGCACATAACTCTGCAACAGAGTGTCATGCTTGTAGCCCAGCACCTGGATGCCGGCGTTGGCCAGCACGTGCAGGTCGTACTTGATGTTCTGGCCCAGCTTGGCCTTGCTGGCGTCTTGCAGCCAGGGCCGCAGTTTGTCGAGTACTTCTTGCAGCGGCAGCTGGTCGGCCACGCCGGGGTAGCTGTGGGCCAGCGGCACATACGCGGCGCGGCCGGGCTCGACGGCAAAGCTGATGCCGACGATGCGTGCGCGCATGGGGTCGAGGCTGTCGGTTTCGGTGTCGACGGCCACCAGGTCGGCTGTGAGCAGGCGTTGCAGCCAGTGTTCAAGCCGCTCCCAGGTGGTGATGGTTTCGTAGTCGCGCGGCAAGGCCTGGGCTTGTGGCGTCGGCGATGTGCCTGGCTCACTGTCGCCCTCGCTGTGGCCCTTGCTGTCGGCCTGGGCTGGCGCCGTGGCATCAATCTCGCGCAGCCAGGTCTTGAAGCTGTAGCGCTCGTAGAAGTTGTGCAGGCCGCTGTGGTCCACCTCGCGCAACGCCAGCGCCTCTAGCGCGGGCCAGTCTTGCACGTGGCCGCT
>JANNEX010000334.1:0-2521 GCA_031379155.1 Rubrivivax sp. | reverse complement strand
GGATGGCCTGGCGCGTGGCTGGGCGCACATTGAACGCGCCACGCGCAACGGCAGCGACAAAGAGGCACGCCTGAACATGATGAGCGCCAGCATGCAAGGCGCACTGGCTTTTCAAAAAGGCCTGGGCTGCGTGCATTCGCTTAGCCACAGCCTGGGCGGCGTCAACCCGCGCCTGCACCACGGCACGCTCAACGCGCTCTTCCTGCCGGCCGTGGTGCGCTTCAATGCCGCCGCCGATTCCATCCAGCAAGAGCAGCGTTTGCAGCGTTTGGCGCGCGCCATGGGCCTGCCCGGCAGTAGCAGCCAGGGTGATGAAGTGGCGCAGGCTATCCGCGCCATGAACGAAAGGCTGGGCCTGCCCAGCGGCCTGCGCGCGCTGGGTGTGGATGAGGCGATGTTTGACAAGATCATTGACGGCGCCATGGCTGACCATTGCCACAAGACCAACCCGCGCATCGCCACGCGCGACGAGTACCGCGCCATGCTGACCGAAAGCCTCTAGCGGCTGCTCACGGCGCTTGCAGTTGGTCGCGCAGCGGTGCAGCCTGTCGCAAGGCGCTGGGGCCTGCACAGGGCCGCTGATATGGTGTGATACATCAGCAACACACCCGAGGCGTCCATGCAGACCTGGGACCAGAAACAACCCATATACCAGCAGCTGGCCGACATCCTGGCGGCCCAGCTTTTGGACGGTGAGCCCAGCGAAGGCGGCGCCATGCCTTCGGTACGTGTGCTGGCCACGCGCTATTTGCTCAACCCGCTCACGGTCAACCGCGCTTTGCAGGCGCTGGGTGACGAAGGCTTGCTTGAAGCGCGGCGCGGCCTGGGCTTGTATGTGACCCCCGGGGCGCGTGAACGCCTCAAGGCCGCCGAGCGCCAACGCTTCTTGCACACCGAATGGCCACGCCTGCGCGAGCGCTTGCGCCGCCTGGGCATAGGCGCCGATCAACTGAGCTGGGAGCAGCCGGCATGAGCCCGCAGGGCCGCCCCAAGGGCGAATACCGAAGTGCGCAGCACGAAGGAACTCAAGTGAACAACGACAACATGAACACCCCAACCACACTCGTGCTGGCCAAGAACTTGAGCGTTAGCTATGGCGCCAAGCGCGCCGTGGACGATGTGAGCTTTGCCATTCCCAAAGGCCGCGTCGTCGGCCTGCTGGGCCACAACGGCGCCGGCAAGACCACGCTGATGAAAGCCATGGTGGGCCTGGCCAAGGCACAAGGTGAGCTGACCGTGCTGGGCCTGAACCCGGTGAAAGACCGCGTGCAACTGCTGCAATCGGCCTGCTACATCCCCGACGTGGCCATACTGCCGCGCTGGGCGCGCGTGGACGAGCTCATCACCCTGATGAGCAGCCTGCACCCCAAGTTTTCAGCCGACCGTGCTCGCGCCTTGCTCAAGCGCACCAGCGTGAATGCACGCGACAAGGTCAAGACACTGAGCAAGGGCATGGTGGTGCAGGCGCACCTGGCGCTCATCGCCGCCATCGACGCGAAGTTGATGATCCTGGACGAGCCCACGCTGGGCCTGGACGTGCTGTCGCGCAAGGCCTTTTACGAGATGCTGATTGACGAGTGGTGCGACGGCGAACGCAGCGTGCTCATCAGCACCCACCAGGTGGAAGAAATCGAGAGCCTGCTGAGCGATGTGTTGATGCTCAACGAAGGCAAGCTGGTGCTGTCCATCAGCCTGGAAGACATGGACCGCCGCTTTGTGGCACTCAGCCACGACGCTGCTGCGGCCGACGAAATGGCCGCCGCCCACCCGCTGCTGAAGTACCGCGTTCAGGGTGGCAGTGCGTCGCTGTTTGACGGCGAGCCCCCTGCCCACGTGCAAGCCCTGGGCAAGCGTGTGCGGCCCAGTTTGGTCGACCTGTTCGTGGCGCTCACGCGCAAGCCAGAACTTGACCGCACGCAGTTTTGAGCCAACGACATCGAAGGAATCTGACCATGAAAAACCTGACTGCCTTGATGCAACGCGAATGGCTGCAACACCGTTTTGCGTGGGCCATGCTCGTGGCCATCCCGTTGGGCCTGGCGCTGCTGCTGCTCAGCGTGGGCCACATCGATCTGGACGGCGACATCAGTCAGCGCAGCGGCACAGAAATGGCCACCATGCTGGGCGCCGCGTCCATGCTCATCACCACGACCAGCCTGTTCTTGCTGGTCTGGGTAACCTCAGTTTTCATCACCACCGGCCTGGCGCGGCGTGACCACGCTGATCGCTCTATCGAGTTCTGGCTGTCGCTGCCCACCGGCCATTCAGAAAGCCTGGCCGCGCCGCTGCTGGTGCATCTGGTGCTGGTGCCTGCCGCTGCGCTGCTCATCGGCCTGCTCGGCGGCTTTGTCATCTCGCTGCTGCTGGTGGGGCGCTTTGTGGGCTTGGCTGAGTGGTTTGCCCTGCCCTGGGCCACCCTGCTGCCTGCCGTGCTGTCGGTGACGCTGCGTGTGGTGGCCGGCTTGCCGCTGGCCACCTTGTGGCTGATGCCGCTGCTGCTGCTGGCCATGCTCAGCAACGC
>JANNEX010000332.1:0-2887 GCA_031379155.1 Rubrivivax sp. | reverse complement strand
CGTGGCGCGCTGCGCGTATTTGTTCCAGGGGCAGACCAACTGGCAGTCGTCGCAGCCGTAAATGCGGTTGCCCATCAAGGGGCGCAGCGCTGGGTCTATCGAGCCCGCGTGTTCGATGGTCAAGTAGCTGATGCAGCGGCGTGCGTCCAGGCGGTAAGGGCCGACGATGGCCTGCGTGGGGCAGACATCCATGCAGGCGCTGCACTGGCCACAGTGCGCGCTGGTGGGCTCGTCCACGGGCAGCGCCAGGTCAATGAAGATCTCGCCCAGGAAGAACATGGAGCCCGCGTCGCGCGACAACGCCAGCGTGTGTTTGCCGCGCCAGCCCAGGCCGGCGCGCGTGGCCAGTTCCACTTCCAGCACGGGCGCTGAATCGGTGAACACGCGGTGGCCCAGCGGGCCCACGGCGCCGGCCAGCTTGTCGGCCAGTTGCTGCAAGCGCTGGCGCAACACCTTGTGATAGTCGCGGCCGCGTGCGTAGACCGACACCACGGCCTGGCTGGCGTCCGCCTGACGCTCAAGTTCAGTGGCAGCCCAGTCGGGTTTTATGTCGCGCGGCAGGTAGTCCAAACGTGCGCTGATGACCCGCACCGTGCCGTTCACCAGGTCCGCCGGGCGCGCGCGTTTGAGGCCGTGCCGGGCCATGTAGGCCATGTCGCCATGAAAGCCGGCGGCCAGCCAGTCCAGCAGGCCTGGCTCGGCTTGCGCCAGGTCCACGCCGGTGATGCCGATCTGGGAGAATCCCAGTCCACGCGCCCACTCTCGCAGCTGCACCACGAGCGGCTCCTGGCTGACGTGATGGCTGGCGTGATGGCTGACGTGATGGCTGATGCGATGCTCACCGGGCATGACCCTATTCTAGAAACCCGCACCCTGCACTGGCCCAACGAGGCCGGCTGCGCCGCCTTTGCGCAGTCTTTGGCGCGGTCTTTGAAGCTCCAGCCCGCCCTGCACCAAGCCTTGATCGAACTGCACGGTCCCCTGGGCGCGGGCAAGACCACCTTCGTGCGCCACTTGCTGCGCGCGCTGGGTGTGACCGGCCGCATCAAGAGCCCCACCTACGCCGTGCTTGAAAGCTACGAGCTGCCCGGTCTTGATGTGTCGCACCTGGACCTGTACCGCTTCAACGACCCACGTGAATGGCTGGACGCCGGCTTGCGCGACGTGTTTGCCGCGCCTGGCCTGAAGCTGGTGGAATGGCCCGAGCGCGCCGCCGGCCTGCTGCCCACGCCAGACCTGCAACTCTTCATCGAACCCACCGCCGACGAGCAGCGCAGCGTGGTGGTCACAGCCCTCACGCCACGCGGCCTGGCGCTGCTGTCATGACCCACATGCAGCGCCGCCAAGCCCTGGCCAGGCTGGGCCGACTGGGCCAACTGGCGCTGCTGCTGGGCCCACACCCACTGAGTTGGGGGGCCAGCATTTTGGCCGTTAGGCTGTGGCCGGCGCGTGAGTACACACGCGTCACCATCGAGTCTGACCAGGCCTTGCAGGCCACACACCTGCTGACCGCCGCGCCGCACCGTCTGGCAGTGGACATCCACAACCTGGAACTCAGCCCGGCGCTGCGCGAACTGGTGGGCAAAGTGCGCGCCGACGACCCCTTCATTGCCGGCTTGCGTGTGGGTCAGTTTCAGCCGCGTGTGGTGCGCCTGGTGTTCGACCTCAAGCAAACAATCAAGCCTGAGCTGTTTACGCTGGAGCCGGTGGCTGCCTACCGACACCGGCTGGTGTTTGACCTGTTCCCGACGCAGGAAGTGGACCCGCTGCTGGCCTTGGTGCGCGAGCGTGAGGCTGCGGAACAGGCCGCCACACGTGCGGTGCAAGATGCGCTGGGCGAGCTCATCGCGCGCATTGACAAGCCGGCAGCAGCAGCCTCGGCAACAGCGCCACCGCAGTCGTCGACGTCATCACCGTCATCACCGTCATTGTCGTCATCGACCGTGCTGGCGCCCGTCTTCCCACCGGTGCCGCCGCTGCCGCCACTGCCACCCACCGCCGCCGAGCGCCGCCGCATCGACCGCCTCTTCATCGTCGCCCTCGACCCCGGCCACGGCGGCGAAGACCCCGGTGCCGTCGGCCCCAGCGGCCTGCGCGAAAAAGACGTGGTGCTGGCCGTGGCCTTGCAGCTGCGCGACAAGCTCAATGCCCTGCCGGGCCTGCGCGTCATGATGACGCGCGACGCCGACTTCTTTGTGCCCTTGCATGAACGTGTGCGCAAGGCGCGGCGTGTGCAGGCCGACCTTTTTGTCAGCATCCACGCCGACGCTTTCTTCAAACCCGAGGCGCGCGGCGCCAGCGTGTTTGCGCTGTCCACCAAAGGTGCCAGCAGCGCTGCAGCACGCTGGATGGCCGAACGCGAAAACGCCGCTGACCAAGTCGGTGGTGCCAACGTGGCGCATGTGCGCGACCCGCAGTTGCTGCAAGCGATGTTGGACATGAGCACGGCGGCTCAAATCAAGGACAGCCTCAAGCTGGGCCACGAGGTGCTGGGCCGCATGGGCCGCGTGGGGCGGCTGCACAAAAAGCAGGTTGAACAGGCCGGCTTTGCGGTGCTCAAGGCGCCCGACATTCCCAGCATCCTGGTCGAGACGGCCTTCATCTCCAACCCTGAAGAAGAGGCCCAACTGCGCGACCCTGACTACCGCGCCAAGTTGGTGGAAGCGCTGGCCAGCGGCATCCAGCGTTACTTTGAGCGCAACCCGCCCATGACGCGGCAGAGACAGATTTGAGTTCAGCGTGATTGGCGCTTGAGCAGCACCAGCGCAATGGCCAACACCATCAGCCCCACCGAGGCCCAGTCTTGCCAGTGCAGCGCCTCGCCCAGCAGCGCGGCGCCGCTGAACACACCCAGCACCGGAATCAACATCACGCTGACCGAACTGGC
>JANNEX010000307.1:0-39415 GCA_031379155.1 Rubrivivax sp. | reverse complement strand
CGGCGCGGCGGCAAATAGCTGCCGGTGCCGGTGATGCGCGCGTAGCGTGGTGCCGTTGTTGACGCGATGAAGGCGGGTGGAGGGGGCGTGGGGTTCATGCCGCTTGTTCTGACGCTGCGTCACCTGCCGACATGGCCATGGGCGTGGGGCCCAGGCGGTCATGCACACGGTCGAGCAGCCGGTTGCGCGCGGCATCATAAGCGCGCGCCAGCGCTTGCTCAAAAGCATAGGCGTCGGCCGAACCGTGGCTCTTGAAGACGAGGCCACGCAGGCCCAGCAGCGCGGCGCCGTTGTAGCGCCGCGGGTCCACGCGGTGCTTGAAGCGGTTGAGCACCGGTGTGGCCACCAGCGCAGCCAGTTGTGACATCAGGCCGCGGTTGAATTCCTGCTTGATGAAGTCCGACATCATCGACGCGAGACCTTCGCTGGTCTTGAGCAAGACGTTGCCGACAAAACCGTCGCAGACCACCACGTCCACGGTGCCTTTGAAGATGTCGTTGCCTTCAACGTTCCCGAAGAAGTTGATCTGCCCGGCTTCACCCGCCGCGCGCAGCAATTCTCCGGCGCGCTTGATGGTTTCGCTGCCTTTGATGGCTTCTTCGCCAATGTTGAGCAGGCCCACCGTGGGCTCGGGCTTGCCATCCACCGCCGCCACCAGCGCGCTGCCCATGACGGCAAATTGCAGCAGGTGTTCGGGCGTGCAGTCGACGTTGGCGCCCAGGTCCAGCACGGTGGTGTAGCCGTCGTGGCGGTTGGGCATGACGGTGGCGATGGCCGGGCGGTCAATGCCGTCCAGGGTCTTCAGCAGGTAGCGCGCCAGTGCCATCAAAGCGCCAGTGTTGCCGGCCGAGACGCAGGCATGTGCGCCGTCTTTCACCTGCTGGATAGCCACCCGCATGGAAGAGTCGCGCTTGCGGCGCAGTGCTACTTCGATGGCGTCGTCCATGGTCACCACTTCGCTGGCCAGCACGGCCGTGCAGCGTGGCCAGTTGGCCGCCGGACGCAGTGCGTCTGCGCTACCCACCAGCACCAGTTCAGCGCCCGGGTGTTTGTCCAGGAAAGAACGACACGCCGGTAGCGTGATGGACGCGCCATGGTCGCCGCCCATGCAGTCGACGGCGATTTTCACCGTCTGCAAAGGCGCGGGCGGCGTGGCCTCAGCGGACACGGTTGGTTTCAGCAGGCGCCGCGCTCAAAGGGCAGCGTGAGGAGCACGACAAGAATGGTGCGGCGCACGTAGCGCGCAGTGCAATGGGCATCACAAGCGTGCAGCCAGCGTTTTGTTTTTTGCCGGCACACAGCGCCGGCAATGCGCCATCAGATCAGGCGTCAGCCTTGGTCTTGAGCACCTTGCGGCCACGGTAAAAACCGGTTGGGCTGATGTGGTGGCGCATGTGCACTTCGCCTGTGGTGGGCTCCACACCCGTGCCTGGCGCAGCCACGGCATTGTGTGAACGGTGCATGCCGCGCTTGGAAGGCGACTTCTTGTTTTGCTGAACGGCCATGGGACTCTCCAGGAATCGGCGCTGAAAGGTGGCGCGGTGGGCGCCTGGGCAGCGGCTGCAAAGTCGCTACAGCGTAGCGACTGAAAGCGCGACTATCAAGCGCATCTGTTAAGCGCATCTGTTAAGCGCATCTATTAAGCGCAGTTATCGAACGAAAGGAAGCCCTTTCGCAAAGCCTACCAGTATAGCACCGGAGCCGGACGCTTTGGGCTACGCCCGGCTACCGGCTTGGGCGGGCTGGGGCCCCGCACTAGTGCACGCCAGGTCCGCCAGGTCCGCCCCCAGACTTGCGCAGCGCGGCCAGCGCGGCAAAGGGGTTGGGCTTGGGCGCTTCGTCACTGAGGTCGTCCACCGGCAGGGGCAGCGGCGCGGGGCACGGGCCCTCGTGGCGCGGCACCAGCGGCATCGACAGAATCAACTCGTCCTCGACCAGTTCTTGCAAGTTCAGGCGCGGCGTCAGCACCAGGATTTCTTCTTCTGATACCTCGTCCAGCCGCTCGGCTTCTTCTTCGGTGTGCGCGAAGCGGTAATGCCGGTCCACGTCCAGCCGCACGGTCACGGCTTGCAGGCAGCGCTGGCACTGCAAGCTGACAGAGCCGGCCGCTTTCAGGTGCAGCCAGATTTGCGCTGCCAGACCGGCTTGCGCACGCAGCGAAGCTTGCGCCGACCAATGCACAAGCTCACTCTCAGTGGGTGGAACGAAGAGGCCTTCGGTCAGGCGCGGCAACGCGGATTGCGGCCAAGCGCCGGCCACCTGCCCGGCGTCTTGGGCCAGGGCTCGCACATTGATCACTCGCAATTCGTGGGCGCTGTCTTTCATGTGCCGCTCATGCGCTGCTCATGCGGGCCAGTGGCGCGCAAACACCGGCGCCAGGTCACTTTGCTGCTCAACGCGCAGCAGCAAGGCGTGCAGCGCTGGCCGCTCTTTTTCCAGATGTGGACGTGTGCCTGACCAGCGCGAGACCACGGCCGCCAGCAAGTCCAAGGCGCCCGGCGCCTCACCCGACAGAAACGGACCTGGGCCCATGCACTGGTCGGCAAACACGCTCCAGTACTGGTGCAGGCGCACCCGCGCGCCCTGGCGCACGATGTCGTGTTCGGCCTCGGCGCCGCCTTTGCACCAACGCTCGGGGTGGTCGATGACGCCAATGGCGGCATAGCAGTTGGCGGCAATGTAGACCAGCCCGCGCAAGGCTTGCGCCCGTGCCGCAGTGTCTTGCGGCAACAAGCCCGAAGCCGGGTGCAACAGCCCGAGATGGATGAGGATGGCCGCACTCTCGGTCATGACGCTGCCGTCTTCAAACTGCAGCGTGGGCACCTGGCCCAGCGCGTTGGCCAGGCCCAGTTGCTGCTGCGCCGAATCGGGCTCCCAGGTGGAGGCGCGAAGCACGCGGTAAGGCAGGCCGCAGCGCAGCAAGGCCATCTCGATGGCGGCTGAGCCAGAGCCGTTTGATCCGTACAAGGTCCACATGCCACGCAGTGTAGCCAGCCCCTGCCGCGCGCCAGGCCGGTCAGAGCTTGCGCCGACAATGCGGCATATGACACCGCCCGCGCTCATCCTGGCCTCGACATCACGCTACCGGCGCGAACTGCTGACGCGCCTGCGCCTGCCCTTTGAGGTGATTGCACCCGAGGTCGACGAAGCCGCCTTGCCAGGCGAAACACCGCCTGCCCTGGCCATGCGCCTGGCCATGGCCAAGGCCCAGGCGGTGGCATTGCAACGGCCCGACGCTGTCGTCATCGGCTCTGACCAGGTGGCCGACTTCAACGGCCAGGCCATCGGCAAGCCTGGCACACACGAACGGGCGGTGGCGCAACTACAACTGATGCGTGGCCAGCGCGTCAGCTTCCAGACCGCTGTGGCGGTGGTGTGCGTGCGCCAAGGCTATGCCCAGTGCTTGCTGGCCACCGTGGGCGTCGAATTTCGCTCGCTCAGCGACGCAGAAATCGAACACTACCTGCGCACCGAACAGCCCTACGACTGCGCCGGCAGCGCCAAGTGCGAAACCCTGGGCATCGCGCTGCTCGAGCGCATAGACAGCGACGACCCCACGGCGCTCGTCGGCCTGCCGCTGATTCGCACCGCACGCCTGCTGCGCGAAGTAGGCATCAACCCCTTGCTGCCATGAGCGCGCCGGGCCGCTCCCAAGTGCTTATCCCGAAGCGCGCAGCGCAAAGGGTAGTCCAGTGAACGGCTCACTGCTGCTGGTGCCCAACACGCTGGACCTGGGTGCCGGCGAAGTGGACCTGCTTGACGTGCTGCCCCACGGCGTGATTCGCCGCGCCGCCGCACTGCAACACTGGGCCGCTGAAGACGCACGCAGCACACGCGCATTCCTCAAGCGCGTGGCCGCCATCGAGCCGCTGGTGCTGCCGCTTCAAGCCATAGACATCCGTGAACTGCCGCGTGCGCGCAAAGGCAGCCGCGAAGCCGTGCCGGCGCAGGAATGGCAGGCCCTGTTGCAGCCCACACTGCAAGGCCATGACCTGGGGCTGATTTCCGAAGCCGGCCTGCCCGCCGTGGCCGACCCCGGCTCGGCCTTGGTGGCTGCCGCGCACGCGGCTGGTGTGCCGGTGCTGGCGCTGCCCGGCGCCAGCTCACTCCTGCTGGCCTTGGCGGCCAGTGGCTTGAACGGCCAGAGCTTTGCCTTTGTCGGCTATCTGCCGCAAGAAGCCGCAGCGCGCGGCTCGCGCATCAAAGAGTTGGAAGCGCTGTCGCGACGGCTGGCGCAAACCCAATTGCTGATCGAAACGCCCTACCGCAACGGCGCCATGCTCTCAGCCCTGCTCGAAGGTCTTGCGCCTGCCACCACTTTGAGCGTTAGCTGTGGCCTCACATTACCAGAGGGCTGGACACGCAGCGCGGCGGTGGCCGCCTGGCGCAAGAGCCCACCCACCATGCCCGACCGGCTACCCGCCGTGTTCGGCTTGCTGGCCAGCTAGGTCGCGTCAACCACCCAGCAGCGAAGCGACCTTGCGCTTGGGCTTGATGTGAGGCGACAAGCCGCGCGCGGTGCCCGCTGAAGCTGAGGCCGACGCTGCTGCTGCCGATTTGGCGGCCGCTTCCCACACCGCGCTGCCGCCACCCGTGGGCTCGTAGGGCTTGTCAAAAAACGGGTCGCCCGCCGGTGCGCTGCGGCGCGGCCTCTCGGCCACGTAGGCCGGCTCAAGACGCGGCTGCGCCGGAGCTTCAGTTTCTTCGTCATCACGCCGGCGCGGGCGGCGCAGCGGGCGGTCATCCTCAAGCTCAAATGGCTCCAGCTCGATCTTTTTCTTGATCAACTTTTCAATGTCGCTGACCAGCCGTGTGTCGTCGCGCGTGACCAGCGTCACCGCCAGGCCCGAAGCGCCGGCACGGCCGGTGCGGCCGATGCGGTGCACATAGTCTTCGGCGTTGAAGGGCACGTCGAAGTTGAACACCGCCGGCAGGTCGGCAATGTCCAGCCCGCGCGCCGCCACGTCGGTGGCCACCAGCAGGTCAACTTCGCCGGCCTTGAAAGCGGCCAGCGCTTTGAGACGCTCGTCCTGGCTCTTGTCGCCATGCAGGGCTTGGGTCTTCAGACCGTCGCGCTCAAAAGACCTGGCCAGGCGCGCTGCGCCCAACTTCGAATTGACAAAGATCAGCGCCTGACCCAGTACACGCTGCTTCAGCAACTGGCGCACCACGGCGCGTTTGTCATCGTCGGTGACGCTGTAAAAACGCTGCTCGACATTGGTGGCGGTGGCGTTGGGCCGCGCCACTTCCACCAGCACGGGGTCTTGCAGATAGCTGTTGGCGAGCTTGCGAATCTCGGGCGAGAAGGTGGCCGAAAACAGCAGTGTTTGACGCTCCTTCGGAAGATAGGACAGGATGCGCTGCAAGTCGGGCAAAAAGCCGATGTCGAGCATGCGGTCGGCCTCGTCGAGCACCACGTACTCAACCTGGTTGAGCACGGCGTTTTTGGCCTCGATGTGGTCGAGCAAGCGGCCCGGCGTGGCGATGAGAACTTCCACACCGGCCTTGAGCGCCAGCGTCTGCGGCTTCATGTCGATGCCACCAAACACCACCACCGAACGCAGCTGCGAATGTTTGGCGTACTTCTTGACACTCTCGGCCACCTGGTCGGCCAGTTCGCGCGTGGGCGCCAGCACCAGCGCACGCACCGGGTGGCGCGCCGGCGACATGCTGGCGTTTTCATGGCGCAGCATCTTTTGCAGCAGAGGCAGTGTGAAGGCCGCTGTCTTTCCGGTGCCGGTCTGCGCCGCGCCCATCACGTCGCGCCCGGCCAGCACGATGGGGATGGCCTTGGCCTGGATGGGCGTCATGGCCGTGTAGCCCGATTCGGTCACGGCACGCAGCAGCTTGGGGTCTAGCGCAAGCGTGTTGAACAGGGGCGCGGGGGCGTCGGCAGCAGCCGGTTCTGCTTCGGGGTGTAAGTCGGTCATGTGCCGCGATTATCGCCCCGCCGCTGTAAACGTGGGCGACTGGCCAGCAGCCGCAGCCAGCGAGGCGAGCGAAATCGAACAATACGCCAGTACAGCGCCACATAGCCCAATGCAAAAATGGCCAACGAAATCGCCATGATGGACGTGCTGTCCCAGAACAGCACGGCGGGCACCACCGAAATCATGCACATGGCCCAAAGGAACGGCGATGTCATGGAGTTGCGTCGGGCCAGTGACTTCAAACTGCGGTCGCCCACGGCCCAGCGCAACAGGCGGCGATAGATCAGTGAATGCAGATGGATGCCGTCGGGCATGCTTGGCGAGCCCGCACGCAAGAAACGGCGCCGATAGATCGAAAACAAGGTCTCGAATACCGGGTACACGCACACCAGCAAAGGGAACAGCGGCGACACCCCCGGGTTGCGCACAAGCAGCAAGATGGCCAGTTCGGCGACAAAGAAACCAAGGAAATACGCGCCGCCATCACCCAGGAATATCAGCCCGGAGGGAAAGTTCCAAAGGAAGAATCCCAACGTGGCACCAATGCCGGCCAAGGCCAAGGTGCCGACAAGGCTGTCCCCCACCTGGAAGGCCACATAGGCCAGCGCCGCTAGCATGATCACGACGCACATGGACGCCAGACCGTTGAAGCCATCGATGATGTTGACGGAATTGGCGATGCCGCTGACCGCCAGCACACTCACCAGCAGCGAGCCAAGCCACCAAGCCACCACCTCATCCAGGCCGGGGATGCCAGTGCGCGTGATAGCCGCCCCCGCCAGCCAAAAGGCCAAAACGGCTGAGAGGGCCACGGCCAGCAGCCGCTTGCCTGGACTGACCCGTTTCGTCAGGTCTTCAACAAGGCCTGCAATGAAGGCCGGGGCGGCGCTCACCATCAACCACATGGTCAGCATGTTGACCGTGGGTTCGCGCCAGATCATGGCGGCACAGGCCGCCAACAGGCCTGCGAAGATGCCCAGGCCGCCCACGCGGGGCACTGGGCGGTCGTGGAACTTCTGCGGACCCGAGATGTCATGGTCCAGGGCAGGGTGCCCGTCGGCACCGCTGGCGTGGATGACCCAACCTGTCAGCACGGTGGCGACGAAAAAAGAGATCAGCAAGGCAGTCACACGCAAGAGTGTAGCGGCGCCCCCTTGGGGGCTCGCCCCTCAATGTGCTGATGCGGTGCCGACAGCTAGAATGCTGGGTTTCTGAGACCGGGCTTCTTGGGCCGCGGGTCCTGGCCGGCGCATCATCTTCATGACCATCAGACACCCCTTTGTGCACTCGATTCTGGCGCGTGCGTTGCTGTTGCTCGCGCTGGTGTCGTTGGGTTGGCAGACGCGTGTGTGGGCGCAAGGCGTGGCGCAACCCGATGTGCAGGGGCCCGAGACCGCCAGAGGCGGTTTGACGGCTGCCAACCCGGGAACAGCGGGCCCCATCAGACTGCGTCAACCTGCACCAGAAGAAGCCCGGGCGAATGTCATCCCGGCACAAAAGGCCAGCCTTGCCACGGCCCCAGAGCAAGGCGAGTTCGAGGCCTTTGTAGGACTCACACGTTTCGGCTCAGACCTGGTATCGCAGCTTGGCGCAAACGTCGGCGCGACCGCAACGGCATCTGGCGCCGATTTCAACACGGCTGTGCCCGCCGACTACCTGGTTCAGATTGGCGACGAAGTGCAGGTCGCCATTTGGGGCTCGGTGGACGCTGACCTGCGCTTGCTGGTTGACCGCAGTGGCCGCATCACGTTGCCGCGTGTGGGGCCGGTCCTGGTTGCAGGGCTGCGCCACGCTGACTTGCACGACAGCCTGATGCGCCGTGTTTCGCAGGTCTTCAAAAATTTCGAGCTCGCGGTCTCGCTGGGTCGTCTGCGCGGCGTGCAGGTCTACGTCACCGGCCATGTGGTGCGACCCGGCGCCTACACCCTGTCAGCATTGTCCACAGCCATGAACGCCGTCATGCGCGCTGGCGGACCGGCCGCAGCCGGCAGTTTCCGCCAGATCGAGTTGCGCCGCGGTGGCCGCCAAGTCAGTAGCTTGGATCTCTACGACCTGCTGTTGCGCGGTGACCGCAGTGGCGACCAATGGGTGCAGGCTGACGACGTGATCCATGTGGCTGCTGTGGGCACGCAAGTTGCCTTGTTGGGCAGTGTCAACAAGCCAGCAGTTTATGAACTCAAGGCCGGTGAAACGATGGCCGACCTGCTGCGCATGGCCGGCGGATTAAGCGCGCTGGCCGACCGCCAACGCGTGACCCTCGAACGGCTTGAAAGCCGCTTGACACAGCGCATCGTGGAGCTGGCTTTGCCCGGCGCCGAGGCCCTGCTTCTCAAACAAGGCGACGTCGTGCGCGTGTTCAGCGCAGTGGCAGTGTCGATGTCGCAAGAGCGCCAGAACAAGCGCGTGCGCGTCGAAGGCGAAGTTGCCAGGCCCGGTGAGTACTTGCTGCCGCCGCAGAGCACGCTGACCGATGCTTTGAGCGCGGCTGGCGGCGTCACCTCATCGGCCTATGTCTTTGGCACCAGCTTCACGCGCGAAAGCGTGCGCCGCACGCAGCAAGAAAACTACGACCGTGCGCTGCGAAATCTGGAAAGCGACCTCGCCCGCAGTGAAACAGGTTTTCGCGTGGCCAGCGGCGACGAGGCTGCCGTGCAGACCGCGCGCTCCAACGCCAATTCGCGCCTGATCGAACGTATGCGCGCCGTCAAGCCCAGTGGCCGCATCGTCCTCCAACTGCCGGCCACAGGGACCGAATTGCCACCCTTGGCCCTTGAGGACGGTGACAGCCTGTACATCCCACCGCGACCCACCACCGTGGGTGTTTTCGGCAGCGTGTTCAACGGCGGGAGCTATCTGTACAGCGCGGGGCGCAATATTGACCAGTACCTGCGCCTTGCCGGCGGCATGACCAAAGGCGCCGACGATGACAGCGCATTTGTCGTGCGCGCCAATGGCACCGTGGCCAGTGCGCGCCAGTCGGGAGACTCCTGGTTGTCGCGCAATGTCCTGGGCAACATGGTTGCCGAACCTGGCGACACCATTTTTGTGCCCGAAGAATTCAACAAGTCAACATTCCTTCAAAACGCGAAAGACTGGACCCAGGTGCTGTACCAATTGGGCATTGGCTTAGCGTCGTTCAAGGTTATCGGGGCTTTCTGAGATGACCGTTGAAATGGCGGCATCGACGGTGACCACGTCGTCCGATTCGAGCGACACCGGTTTTGCAGAAGTAGCCCAGGCGCTCAAGGACGGCTGGAAACTCTTGGTGCTGGGGCCTCTGGTGTGCGGAGCGCTGGCGCTTGGGGTGGCTTTCACGCTCCCGCCCAAGTACACGGCCAGGGTGACCTTCTTGCCGCCTCAACAAAGCCAGAGTTCGGCGGCACTGGCCTTGGCATCCTTGGGGCCACTTGCGGGCCTGGCCGGTGGCGCAGCTGGCCTGCGCAGCCCCGGCGAACAGTATGTGGCCTTGATGCAGAGCGCATCGGTATCTGACCGCATCATCGAGCAGTTCGAATTGATGAAGCTTTACGACGTGGAGTTTCGCGTCGACGCACGAAGGCAGTTGGGCAAGAACGTGCAGATTGCGCTGGGCAGAAAAGATGGCCTGATCGCGGTCGAGGTCGAGGACAAAAGCCCGCAGCGCGCCGCTGACATGGCCAACCGCTATGTCGAAGAACTGCGCCGCATCACGGCATCGCTGGCGGTTACCGAAGCGCAGCAAAGGCGTGTCTTCTTCGAGTTGCAGATGAAACAAAGCCGTGACCGCCTGGTCAGTGCACAACAAGCCATGCAAGACAGTGGCTTCAACGCCAGCGCCCTGAAAGCCGAACCCAAGGCGGCTGCCGAAAACTACGGCAAGCTGCGCGCCGAAGCTGTGGCGGCCGAAGTCAAGCTGCAGGCCCTGCAGGGCTCACTGACTGAAACGGCGCCGGAGGTTCGACAGCAGCAGGCCACGCTGACGGCATTGCGAGGACAGTTGGCACGCCTGGAACGCTCAAGCGACTCGGCCAAGGGCCCTGACTACATCAGCAAGTACCGCGACTTCAAGTACCAAGAAGCCCTGTTTGAACTCTATGCGCGGCAGTTTGAATTGGCCCGCGTCGACGAGAGCCGGGAAGGCACCTTGATCCAGATCGTGGATCAGGCCACGCCGCCCGAAAGAAAGAGCAGTCCCAAGCGCGCCGCAATCGCGATTGGGGCATCCTTGGTGTCGGCGCTGGCGTTTGCAGCATGGCTGCTGCTGCGCCATATCGCCTTCCCGCAGCGGCCGGGTGTCAAGCACAGCCCGACGTGAGTGGCCCGTGAGCCTGACGCCAACGACCGCATGTCGAGACCCCAACCTGCGGCTGCCACGGCCCGCCTCAATCCCTGCCCGGCCTGACGCCGTCAAGCCCTGCTTTCGCATGAACTCTCCATCATGAGCCCACGCAAACCCATCTTCGTGACCCAGCCGCACCTGCCGCCGCTGGAAGAATTCTTGCCCATGCTGGAGGAAATCTGGGCCAGCAGGGTGCTCACCAATGGCGGGCCATTCCACGCCAAGCTGGAAAAGGAACTGGCCGAGTACCTGGGTGTGCCCTACCTGGCGCTGTTCACCAATGCCACCATTGCCTTGGTCACAGCGCTGCAAGCCCTGCGCATCACCGGGGAAGTCATCACCACGCCCTACTCTTTCGTGGCCACGGCCCATTCGCTGCTGTGGAATGGCATCAAGCCGGTCTTTGTCGACGTGGACGCGAAGACGCTGAACCTGGATCCCGCCAAGATCGAAGCAGCCATTACGCCGCAGACCACGGCCATCATGCCCGTCCACTGTTACGGCCATCCTTGCGACGTGGACGCGATCGAGAAAATTGCCAGCACCTACAACCTGAAGGTTATTTACGATGCCGCGCACGCCTTTGGCGTGCAATGCCATTGCGGCAGCGTGCTCAAGCACGGCGACCTGTCGGTGCTGAGTTTCCATGCCACCAAGGTCTTCAACACCTTTGAGGGTGGCGCCATCATTTGCCCTGACGCCAAGACCAAGGCACGCATAGACCAATTGAAAAATTTCGGCCATGCCGGCGAGGTCAATGTCGTGGCGCCGGGCATCAACGGCAAGATGAGCGAGTTCAATGCCGCACTGGGCTTGCTGCAGCTAAAACACATCGACAAGGCGCTGCAAAGCCGCAAGGTCATCGACCAGGCCTACCGCGAAAAGTTGCGTGGCGTCAGAGGCATTCACTGCCTGGGCGACGCGGGCGAAACACGTGCCAACTACGCCTACTTTCCCATCCTTGTGCAAGCCGCCTACCCGATCAGCCGTGACGGGCTTAACCAGCGCCTGCGCGACCATGGCATCTTTGCGCGGCGCTACTTCTACCCGCTGATTTCTGAGTTCCCGATGTACCGCGGGCTGGCTTCAGCGCATCGCGACAATCTGCCCGTGGCCAGTGCGGCCGCGCTGCAAGTGCTGTGCCTGCCCATCTACCCCGACCTGCCGATGGCTGCCGTCGACGAAATCGCTGCTTTCATCGCAGCGCAATGACGGGCTTGCGGTCATCTGGCTGGGCCACTGGGGGAGCGCGTTGATGCGGGTGGCCATCATGCAACCCTATTTTTTCCCTTACGTGGGCTACTTCCAGCTCATGGCTGCGGTGGACTTGTTCATCGTCTACGACAACATCAAGTACACGAAGAAGGGTTGGATCAACCGCAACCGCATGCTGCAGTCAGGCAAGGACGTGATGTTCTCTTTGCCGCTGCGCAGTGACTCCGATTCTCTGGACGTGTCTGAGCGTGCACTGGCGGCCGAGTTCCAGCGCGACAAGCTGCTCAACCAATGGCGCGGTGCCTATGTCAAAGCGCCCAACTTCTCGGCGGTGTTTCCCATGCTCGAGCGTGCGGTGCGCCACCCTGACAACAACTTGTTTGCCTACCTCGCGCATGCCCTGGCATGCACGTGTGAGCATCTGGGCTTGAACACGCCCGTTCGTGTCTCGTCCAGCATTGAGATTGACCATGGGCTCAAAGGCCAGGACAAGGTGATTGCGCTGGCCAAGGCCGTGGGGGCCAGCAGCTACCTCAACGCCATCGGCGGCCTTGATCTCTATGCGCGTGAAGCCTTTCAATCGCATGGCCTGCAACTGCAATTCATACGGTCCCGGCCCTTTGAGTACGCGCAGTTCGGTGACAGCTTTGTCCCCTGGTTGTCCATCATCGACGTGCTCATGTTCAACCCGCCGCAGGCCGTGCGCCAAGCCGTATGGCACCACCACGACTTGATCTGAACCATGTTTCACTGGAAAAAACTCGGCAAGGTCTTCACACCCCAGACGGTGACGGGGCGGCCTTGGCTGAAAGAGTTCGCACAAGCACCCGCCTCGCTGGTGCTGGACGACGTGGTGCGCATCTACTTCTCCTGCCGGCCCCCACCCGACGCCAAGGGCCAGTACGTGAGCCACTCGGCCTACGTTGACCTGGACCGCGCCAACCTGTTCCAGGTGCGAGAGGTCGCGCAACAACCCATCCTGAGCCTGGGTGGGCTGGGCGAGTTTGACGAATTTGGCACCTACCCGGTATCGGTCATCGCCGACGGCGACCAGCACCGTGCCTACTACGCCGGCTGGACGCGTTGCGAATCGGTGCCTTTTAACGTGGCCATTGGCTGTGCTCTCAGCCAAGACGGCGGCAAAACTTTTCGCAAGCTGGGCAACGGCCCGGTGCTGACCTATTCGCCCGACGAACCCTTTGTGCTCAGCGGCCCGAAGGTGCGCCGCTTCAATGGCCTGTGGCACTTGTTCTACATCGCGGGCAGGCAGTGGAAACGCGTGGACGGCAAGCCCGAGCCCATCTACAAGATTCGCATGGCCACCTCGGCTGACGGTGTGGCCTGGCACAAACACGGCAAGGACCTGATTCCCAGCCGCGTCGAAGAAGATGAAGCACAGGCCAGCCCCGACGTGTTTTTTTCCAATGGCAAGTACCACATGTTCTTCTGCTACCGCTACAGCAGCGGCTTTCGCAGCAGACAGTTTGGTTACCGCATCGGCTACGCCTCAAGCGTCGACTTGAGCAACTGGACACGCGACGACAGCAAGGCTGGCATCGACGTGTCCGAACACGGCTGGGACGCCGAAATGATCAGCTACCCCCATGTGTTTGCGCTGGATGGCAAGACCTATATGGCCTATTTGGGTGACCAAGTAGGCCGCCATGGGTTTGGCCTGGCCGAGCTTGAAGGGCACCTGGAGTAGGCCATGCGGTGGAAAAAACTGGGCAAGATTTTCGACCCGACAGAACATGCCTTGGCCAATGCTTGTGTGCAGTTTGCGCAGTCACCGCAGGCGCTGGTGTTCGACGACTTTGTGCGCATCTATTTTTCAACCCGCGCGGTCGACGGCAGCGGCAAGTACCTGAGCCACGTTGCGTTTGTCGACATGCGCAAGAACCTGCGCGACATCATCCGCGTGTCCACGGACACCGTCATCCCCTTGGGCGATTTGGGCTGTTTTGACGAGCACGGCATTTTCCCGCTCAACGTGGTGCGCGTAGGCAACGCTGTCTATGGCTACACCTGTGGCTGGAACCGCCGCGTCTCGGTGTCCGTGGACACGGCGGTGGGTCTGGCCATCAGCCACGACCAGGGTCTGACTTTCCAGCGCCAGGGTGCCGGCCCAGTGCTGGCGGCGTCACTGCACGAACCCTGCCTGGTGGGTGACGCATTCGTGCGCCACCACAAGGGCCACTTTGACATGTGGTACATCTTTGGCACCGGCTGGAAGCGCTATGCAGCGGACGCAGCACCTGACCGCACCTACAAGATTGGGCACGCCACTTCTGCTGACGGTGTGGTGTGGCGCAAGGAAGAGGCGCGGCAGATCATTGCCGACCGCCTGGGCCCACTGGAAAGTCAGGCGTTGCCCAGCGTGATTGACATTGACGGCCGCTTGCACATGTTCTTTTGCTACCGGCATTCTTCTGACTTTCGCCAGAACAAAGACCGCGGCTACCGCATTGGCCACGCCTGGTCTGACGACGCTGCC
The DNA here is from genome assembly GCA_031379155.1 of Rubrivivax sp. Classification (GTDB taxonomy): domain Bacteria; phylum Pseudomonadota; class Gammaproteobacteria; order Burkholderiales; family Burkholderiaceae_C; genus Rubrivivax. The sequence goes on along the minus strand of JANNEX010000307.1, from coordinate 25,458 downwards.
CAGTGGACACGCGACGACGAGTTGCCGCACCTGCAAGGCAGCGCTGGCGAGTGGGACAGCGACATGCAGTGTTATCCCAACGTGTTTGAATGTGATGGCAAGGTCTACGTGCTCTACAACGGCAACCAATTCGGCCGCCTGGGTTTCGGACTGGCGGTGCTGGAACGATGATGCCCGGCTTGCAATGGCAAACCAACCAGGCGAGCACGGCCACGGTCGCTGCGCACCTGCGGGCCTGCGACAAACTCTTCGTGCCGCCCCTGACATCGCGTGTGCGCATTGACGACTACGCATTGAAAATCACTGCCCTCGCGCAACGCTTCGAAGCCTGGGCAGATGGTGAACTGGTGGGTTTGGTGGCCGCCTACTTCAATGCATCTGACGACACGAACCGCCTGCAACAGCCCGCTGCCTTCATCACCAGCGTGAGTGTGCTGCCGCACCAGCAAGGTCGGGGCATTGCAGCGCAGTTGCTGACGCATTGCATTGAGCAGGCCAAGTTACTGCGCCTGGCGGCGCTGGAACTGGAAGTGGACCCGAGCAACCGCGCGGCCGCTCGTCTGTACGAAAAGCATGGCTTCGTGCCCGCCCAAACTGGCCACACCCTGCGGCTGCGCCTGGGACTTTGAAAGGAAGATGAAATGAATGCACCGCGCCAATACAACGCCGAAATCAAGGACACCGCCAATCACCGCTACGCCTATGGCTTCGATTTCGATGTCATGCACCCCTTCATGATTCGCTCATTCGAGCCCTTTTTCGTCAATGGCAGCTTGCTTGAACTGGGCAGTTTCAAGGGCGACTTCACGCGGCGTTTTTTAGACAGATTCGACGACATCACTTGCGTCGAGGCCTCGGGCGACGCCTTGGCCCAGGCCCAGCAAAAGGTGGGCAACAAAGTCAACTTTGTGCACGACCGTTTCGAGACTGTGGCGCTGCCGGTTCGCTACAACAACATCGTGCTGACCCACGTGCTCGAGCATCTGGACGACCCGGTGGCCGTGCTCAAGCGCATCAACGACGAGTGGCTGGCCGACGGCGGGCGCTTCTTCCTGGTCTGCCCCAATGCGCACGCCGCGTCGCGCCAGATTGCGGTCAAGATGGGCCTGATCACCCACAACGCGGCAGTCACGCCCGCTGAAGCCGAACATGGCCACCGCTGCACCTACGCGCTGGACACACTCGAGCGTGATGCCGTGGCCGCTGGCCTGAAAGTCGTGCACCGCTCGGGCATTTTCTTCAAGGCCCTGGCCAACTTCCAGTGGGACCGCCTGCTGCAAACCGACATCATTTCCGAGGCCTATCTTGAGGGCTGCTACCAACTGGGCCAGCACTACCCTGATCTTTGTTCCAGCATCTTCCTGTTGTGCGAACGGGGTCGGCCGGCGGCCACATCCGCTCGGTGATGTCGCTCAAGCGAAACATCCTGGCCAACTATGGCGGTCAGCTTTATGCATCCCTGATTGCCATCGTGCTGGTGCCGCTGTACGTGAAGTTGATGGGTGCCGAAGCCTATGGTCTCGTCGGCTTTTATGCCATGTTGCAGGCCTGGTTTGCCTTGCTGGACATGGGCCTAACGCCGACGATGGGCCGCGAAACGGCCCGTTTCAACGGGGGCGCGGTCGGTGCACTTGGCTTGCGCCAGCTGCTGCGGTCGCTGGAAGGCATCTTTCTGGTCACTGGCCTGCTGGGTGCGGCACTCATCGCGGCGGCTGCGCCGGACATTGCCTCGCGTTGGCTCAAGGTGCAGCTGCTGTCGCTGGACGAGGTCAGCCTGGCGGTGTCGCTGATGGGTGTCATCGTGGCCTTGCGCTGGGTCGGTGGCTTGTACCGCGGTGCCATCAACGGCTTCGAGCACATCGTCTGGCTGAGTGGCTTTAACGCCGGCGTGGCCACGCTTCGTTTTGCTGTGGTGGTGCCCGTGCTGCTGATTTTTGGGCCTACGCCCACCACCTTCTTCGTCCATCAGTTGTTGGTGGCGCTGCTTGAGTTGGTGATGCTGACGCTCAAGACCTACCGCCTGTTGCCAGCGTTGGACAGCAAGGCCTGGGTGCGCTGGCAATGGCAACCCCTCAAGGGCGTGCTCAAGTTCGCCCTCACCATCGCATTCACGGGCGCCATCTGGATCGTGGTGACGCAGACGGACAAGCTGCTGCTGTCGGGATTGATCCCGCTGTCTGACTACGCCTGCTTCACCCTGGCGGTGCTGCTGGCCAGTGGCATTACCCTGCTCAGCGCCCCGGTGGGGGGTGCCATCGTGCCGCGCTTGACGCGGCTCAATGCACAAGGTGACGAGACCGACCTGGTGCGTTTGTACCGCCGCTCGACACAATTGGTGGCGGTCATTGCCGTGCCCATCGTCCTCATGCTGTCGTGTTTTGCCGAGCCCCTGCTCTGGGCCTGGACGGGGGACCACGAACTGGCCCACAAGGCAGCACCTGTGTTGGCGCTGTACGCGGTGGGCAACGGTGTGTTGGCGCTGGCCGCCTTTCCGTACTACCTGCAACTGGCTCGCGGCGAAATGCGCTTGCACCTGATTGGCAACGCGCTGTTCGTGGTGCTTTTCATCCCTTTGCTCATTCCCGCCGTGCTTCACTTTGGCATGGTGGGCGCGGGCTACGTCTGGATCACGGCCAACCTGTTGCCCTTCCTCTTTTGGTTGCCGGTCATTCACCGGCGCCACCTCAAGGGCTGGCATGTGCGCTGGTTGACTGAAGACATCCTGCTCATCGCAGTGCCTGCCAGCTTGCTGGCTTTGGCGGCGATGGCGCTTGTGGTCTGGCCGGCATCCGCTTTGCCCGCTGCGGCTAGCTTGGCGGCCTTGTATGGCGCCTTGTTGCTGGTGGCTGCGGCAAGCTCGTCCGACTTCAGGGCCTGGTTGGCGAGCCGGCGGAGAACCCGGGAGACGTGGCCATGACGTCGTCCGCCCACACACACGGGCCCAAGGTGACTGTGTGCGTCATCACCTACAACCAGCGGCGCTACATTGCCCAGTGCTTGCAGAGCCTGGTCGACCAAAAGACCAACTTCGACTTCGAGATCATCGTCGGCGACGACTGCTCTACCGACGGCACGCGTGCCGTGGTTCAGGAGTTCATGGCCCGCCATCCACAAATCGTGCGTGGCAAGTTTCAGCCGCGAAATTCCGGCGGCTCGCGCAACAACATCGAAGTGCATGACGCAGCCGCAGGCCAGTACGTGGCGCATCTTGATGGCGACGACTACGCACTGCCCGGCCGGTTGCAGCTGCAAGCCGACTTGCTCGACCGTGACCCCCAGTGCAACGCCGTTTGGCACCGGGTGGACTACTTTGACGACAGCGGTGGCTTTTGCTCCGGCAACACAGCGGACCTGTCGTCGTTCAAAGCCGGCCTGGTCACGTTCAGCGATGCCATTCAACTGGGATTCATCGCACCCTACAGCGCTTTGATGTATCGGCGCTCGGCGCGGTCTGCTGTCGCTAGCTCGCGCCAGCTGCTCGACGTGCACCTGACCTGGGACCTGCTCTGCACGGGTCACGGGCATATTGTTGATGCGGTCCTCGGACGCTACCGCATTGCGTCGTCAGGCTCGTTGACGGCAGCTTCAAGGCAAAACGTCAGACGCCTTGCAATCGAACACGCCGACGAATACCTGAGCCGTTTTCCTCAGCACGCCCATGACTTCATGGTCTGGGCGCTGAGCAGCGCTATTGTCGATGCCAAGAACCTGCAACCCACGGCCCTGGCCCTGCTGGGTTTGGCCTGGCGGGCAAGGTCGCCTCTGAACCTATTTGAACTGGCTTCAAATCTGCGGCGCATGCGCCAGACCCAAGTGCGCTGGCGCCAACAACGTCAGCAGCAATTGGCAGGCGACTTGCCGTGATGGGCGCGATCTTCAGTCTGGGCCTGCTGCTTTACTACGCAGCCGCATTGCGGGCGCCAGCTGGCCACAGCAGGGAATTGGCCAAGCTCCTTTGGCTGGTCTACTTTGCCCTGGGCCTTAGCGCCACCGTGATTGGCGTCACGGATGTCTTGCGACCGGCCTTCCCACCGAACTATGCTGCGGCCCTTTTCTTGACCCTCTGTGTCCTCATCGGCATCAGCGGGTTTTTGAGTTTTCGCACCGGCACGCTGATGGCGGTTGTCACTTCGACCCGAGGCCAGGGCTTGATTGAAGGCATTCTGATCGGCACGCAGCTGTACGCCATTGCCTTCTTTTTGCCATTCGCGCTTACCTCTTTGACTGGCGACGCCAATGAAAACCGCCTGAACTTGGCCAGCAAGATGGAATTGCTGGGCTCGTTTGGCATCTTCAATACATTGGCCGGCGCCGCGAGCCAGTTGTTCGGTGCTTCCCTGGTCATGGCTTTCATGCGCATGGCGCATCCTGGTTCCGGCGGGCGCGTTTGCGTTCGCGCGGCACTGCTTGTTCTGGCCAGTCTGTCCTATGTCGTTTACATCCTCGCCTACGTGGGACGCGACGGTGTGGTGTACTGGATGATGACGGCCGCTGCCGTGTTCATTGTCTTTCGCCGCCACCTCCCTGCGCCATTGCGCGCTCGAATTGTGGCCTTCGGTGCGCTGAGCGGCGCCGTCATGTTGCTGCCCTTCATAGCCATCACCGTGGCGCGCTTTGCAGACTCGGATCTCGGTACGGGTTGGAGTATCCTGGAATACTTTGGCCAACAGATCAATACCTTCAGCGACTACGCATCGATTGACCGGCCAATGACTCTGGGCGTGGCGAATTTCCCGATGTTCGTGGGCGCGGCCTGCTCGGCTGTGGGCCTGGACTGCGAGAACTGGGACGTCATCAAGGAATTGGTTTTTGAACAGTACCTGACCCAGGGCAAGGAGCCTTGGTTGTTCGGCACGTATGTCTCGGATTTCATCGGCGACTTTGGCTTTGTCGGCGCACTGATCCTCTTGGCTCTCTTTGCGCTGCTGTGCCATCGCGTCTCACGCGGGCGGCAAGGCGGTGGTCCATCCACTTTGGCGCGGCTGCTGCTGGCTCTGTTTCTCTTCCTGGTTCCCTACTGGGGGGTTTTCTACTTTCGCTTTTCAATCATCAATGGCTACATCGTCGTGAATCTGGCCTTCATTCTCTTTGTTTGGCTGCTGCAAGGACTGTGGCCACACAAGACGGCAAAGGGCAGCGGGCTGCACTTGTCTGCCCAGGTTTCGGATACGCGTAGACGCAGCCAGGCTGAACGGGCGGTCTTCGATGCTTGGCCGAGGACGTGATGACTCTCGTGTCAGGCAAAGCAGTCGCTGGCACCGTCGGAACCGGCGCCTGTTCAGCACCCGGCGACCTGCAACAGACGCTCAGCGCTGCTACCGCTGCATCGCGTCGCGCGGGGCGGCCATGCTGAGCGGCCTTGCCTACGCGCTGCGCGGGCCTGCCTAGACATGTGTGGCATTGCAGGCATCGCCACGTGGCGCCACGCTCCCACGCTGGCCCCTCAGGTCGCAACGATGATTGCGCGGCTGGTTCACCGCGGGCCCGATGACGAAGGCATATGGTGCGATGAAACGATGGGCGTCGGGCTGGGTCAACGCCGCCTGTCCATCGTTGACCTCTCGCCCCAGGGCCACCAGCCCATGCTGTCAGCCAGCGGCCGCTACGTGCTGTCCTACAACGGCGAAATTTACAATCACGCCGAGCTTCGCACCGAGCTGGACCACACGGGTCTTGCTCCGGCATGGCGCGGCCACAGCGATACCGAGGTGCTGCTGGCCTGCCTGGAAGTCTGGGGAATCGACGTCACGCTCAGGCGCGCGGTAGGCATGTTTGCGCTCTCGCTGTGGGACCGTGAGACGCAAACGCTCACCCTGGCACGTGACCGCATGGGAGAAAAGCCCCTTTACTACGGCGAGCTTGGTGGGCGGGTGCTGTTTGGTTCTGAGCTGAAGGCATTGCAGGCCGTGGCGGGTGCACACCTTCATATCGAGCGTGCAGCGCTAAGCGATTTCATGCGTTACGGCTATGTTCCGGCGCCGCGAACAATCTACCGTGATCTGCACAAGCTGCCGGCGGGCCACTGGCTGCAATTGCGCCAAATCAGCGATGCCGCTGCTGCGCCGCAGCCTTTTTGGAGCCTCGACCATCCCGCCATTGGGCAACTCAGAGCAGAACTGGCCAACGCAACTGACCAGACCTTGATAGACCGGGTCGAGCAGCGCTTAACCGAGGCCGTGCGGTTGCAGATGAGCGCCGATGTGCCACTGGGCGCCTTTCTCTCGGGCGGGGTTGACTCCAGTGCAGTGGTGGCGCTGATGCAGTTGCAAAGCGAGCGGCGCACACGCACTTTCACCATCGGCTTTGATCAACCCGGCTTCAACGAAGCCCCATTCGCGCTTGAGGTGGCTCGTCATTTGCGCACCGAACACACCGAACTCTATGTCACTGCCCATGATGCGCAAGAGTTGATACCGGGCTTGCCACAGATTTACGACGAGCCGTTTGCCGATTCATCGCAAATTCCGACGACGCTGGTGTCTCGCCTGACGCGACGGCATGTGACAGTGGCCCTTTCCGGCGACGGCGGCGATGAGCTGTTTGCCGGCTATCCGCGCTACGGACTGACGGCTGACCTGTGGCGGCGCACGCGGTATGTGCCACTGCCCCTGCGGCGATGGCTTGCTGCGGCACTGAAAAGCGGCTCGGCGCAGGCATGGGACCGCCTTTTGACAAGGCTGCCCATTTCACGTCGCGACCTGTTCAATGGCCGACGCATGCTGCGCATGGCGCACTTGGTGGATGCCGCCACCTTGGGTGACATGTATGTTCGCCTGATGTCGCAGTGGCAACCCGAGGACGGTCTTGTTCTGGGTGCCGATGGCGGGTTCGACCACGGCCCCTGGCGAGCGGATCTTGCACCGCTGCAAGCCATGCGCCTATGGGATACAAGCCACTATCTTCCTGACGATCTTCTGGTCAAGGTGGACCGTGCAGCCATGAGTGCCAGCCTTGAAGTGCGCACGCCCCTCCTGGACCACCGGGTCGTGGAATTGGCCTTTGCATTACCGGAACATGCGCTGGTCAGAAAGGGCACCACGAAGTGGGCATTGCGCCAAGTGCTCTACCGCCATGTTCCGCGCGCGCTGATCGAGAGGCCAAAAACCGGTTTCTCGGTGCCGTTGGCCAGCTGGCTGCGTGGGCCCCTGCGTGGCTGGGCTGAGGAACTGTTGCAGCCGCAAGCCATTGCCCGCGAGGGCTTGATTGACGCCAAGAAAGTTTGGCAGATGTGGCAAAGCCATGTGTCCGGCCGCTTTGATTACAGCAACCATCTTTGGAATGTGTTGATGTTCCAATCCTGGCTTCGGCAGGCAAGGTGATCGATGCAGGCCAGTCACTTTTCATCTGCTGTATCTGCAAGCCCGGGCTTTCATACCGCGCTTCAAGCGCGCACCCTATTCATTCACCACAGGTTCCAATCAGCGGCACGACGAACCTGCTCTCAATTCGCCTGACATCATGAAAAGAACCCATCTCAAGCTGCACTGCTGCCCGGCCTGTCGGGGCGAACACCTGCGATTGGCTGCGCCCGCCGATGCGTCAGCCGACGACATCCAGGAAGGTGTACTTCAATGCGCCAGTTGCGGCCAACAGTATCCGGTGCACAAAGGGCTGCCGCGATTTGTGCCGGCGTCCAACTACGCAGAGTCCTTTGGCTTCCAATGGAATCGCCACGCCAAGACTCAACTTGACAGCTTCTCCGGCCTTCCCATCAGCCACGACCGGCTGTGGACGGCGATAGGCGGAAAACTTGACCTGACAGGTCAAAGGGTGCTTGAAGCCGGCTCCGGAGCCGGCCGTTTTACCGAAGTGCTGGTCGAATCTGGGGCCACTCTGGTGAGCTTCGACTACTCCACCGCAGTCGACGCCAACGCCAACAATCTCAAGGCCCTGGCGCCGCCCAATCTGCATCTGTTTCAGGGCGACATATTCAACATTCCGCTGCAGGAAAATTACTTTGATAAGGTCATCTGCCTGGGCGTTGTTCAGCACACCCCAGACCCCGAGGCCGCATTCAGAAGCCTGGCCAAACACGTCAAACCCGGCGGCCAATTGGTCATCGATGTCTACACCAGCAGCGCCGTCGCCTGGCTGCACTGGAAGTACTTGCTCCGCCCCATCACCATGCGCATGAAAAAGGAAACCTTGTATCGCATGATAGAAATGGTCACGCCGCCGTTGGTGCCACTGACGCGCTTTCTGCGCCGAATCGCCGGGCGTGCCGGTGCAAGGCTGATGCCCATTGTCGAATATGCGCATCTCGGTTTGCCAGCGAAACTGAATGTGCAATGGGCCATTCTGGATACCTTCGACATGTACTCACCCGCGCATGACCACCCTCAGACACTCGAATCTGTCATGCGGTGGTTCGGCCGTGAGGGTTTTGTCGACATCAACGTGCGGACCGGATTGAACGGAATTGTGGGATCCGGTCGTCGTCCGCTTCAGCTTGCGCCACAGACGGGTTCGCCGCGGTCCTTGCCTGCCACCCTTTCAACCTGAAAGCGAACAGAGGATGCGCTTGCCCAAGCACTTGATACGCATCGCCATGTTTTGTCCTGCAACTGCACGGCGCAGCGGCCAAGCTGTTGACTGGGCCAGCGGACGTGGCAACGAGTGTGCCAAACAGAGGCCAAGCCATTGCCAATTGCATCGGCAAGCATTCAACCGCAGTGTCCAGCCACTCAATCGACTAACGAGCGATGGCAGGACTGCATGCCCCGCCATCTGGCGTCGGGCGCGCAGCGCTGACTGCAAGAAGGTTTCTGAGCTTCGATCATGAGAGTTGTCATCAATGGGCTGTCGGCACGCCTTGGCGGGGGCCGCACCTATTTGATCAATTTGCTGGCCCATCTGCCGGACTGGCCAGCGCTCGAGGTCTGGGTGTTTTCGCCCCACGATCTTCCAATGCCAGACGACCCGCGGATCAAGCCGGTGCATACCGCTTGGCCAACAAGCAATCCATTGTTGCGTGCGCTGTGGGAGCGTTTCATGCTGCCAGGATTTCTGCGTCGTGTCGGCGCCCAGGTGCTCTTTTGTCCGGGCGGCGTGGTCGCCACACGGGCGCCTGCGGGCTGCAAGGTGGTAACGATGTTCCGCAACATGATCCCGTTCGACCAGCAACTCATGCGCCGCATGCCCTGGGGCCTGCAACGTTGGCGCAACCTGATCCTGCGCAGGGTGATGCTGCGCAGTTTGGCAAAGGCAGACTTGTCGATTTTCGTCTCAGACCACGCCAGGTCGCTGATTGAGCAGTTGGTTCACATCCCCAATCCGGTGACCATACCGCACGGCATCGGCGATGCCTTTCGCACGCTCAACCGTCCACTGAAGCGCCCGCACCAGGCACCTGTTGGCGAGTACTTGCTGTACGTGTCCCGGTTTGACATCTACAAACATCACCGCGAAGTCGTGCACGCGTTTTCGGCCTTGCCGGTAAACAAGCGTGAAGGCCTGCGGCTGGTGTTCTTGGGCGAAACCGACCTGCCAGAGGCAAAGCCCGTCGCTGCGCTCATACGCGAACTCTCGCTGCAACAAACGGTGTTGATGGCGGGCGCGGTGCCCTATGCGGACCTGCCGGCCTGGTATCAGCATGCCCGGGCTATCGTCTTCGCATCGTCATGCGAGAACTGTCCCAACATCCTGCTGGAGTCGTTGGGTGCCGGCCGGCCTGTACTGTCATCCGATGTGATGCCGATGCCAGAGTTCGGCGGCCCCGGCTTGTTGTACTTCTCGCCGACCCATCCTCACAGCTTGACCGCAGCCTTGACCACGGTTCTCGAGTCGCCCGAGACGGCTGAAAAGGTGGCAGGGGCGGCAAGCGAGCGCAGCCTTCGCTACGTGTGGTCGCGCACGGCCAAAGAAACCTGGGCCCGAGTGTTCACGCTGGCTGGGGCATCCGCGCAGGCGCGACCATGAACGGCCTGTCTGTGGACTGCCTGTATGTCAACTGCCCGGCACCTGAATCAAACCTCTGTGCACAGGCGGGCACCGCATCGTGTCGAGTCGCATGCGCTTGACAATGCCGGCCGGCCAAAGACCAATAACTGGACATCTGATGGATTACACAAGCACAAGTCTTGGCTTCAAAATAAAAAAAGCAGTTCGCTATGTAACCCTTTACGGCGTGCGGCGCACGGTGATGAAGATCAAAGGCCAGTACCACATGAAAAAACGGTACTCGCCCTTGCCGGCCTTGCCAGCGGCGCGCAAGCCTGGTGGTCATATCGGGATCATTGGTTGCGGCAACTACTCGTTCAGCAATATTGGTTATTACCTTGGCCGTGGCCACGGCGGCGCCATGCGTGCCGCCATGGACGTCGATATCCACCGCGCGGCATCCTTCTTCGACAACTACGGCTTGCGCTACTACACAGACAACGCGCAAGACATCCTTGCGGACCCCGAAATCGATCTGGTTTATGTCGCGTCCAACCATGCATCGCATGCGGAGTACGCCATCCAGTGCATTGACGCCGGCAAACACGTCCACATTGAAAAGCCTCATGTGGTTTCCGAGGACCAGCTTCAACGATTGACTGCAGCCATGCGCCGCCACCCCAAGGTCAAAGTCTTTCTGGGGTTCAATCGACCCCGCAGCACTCTGTTCAAGTCCCTGAGTGCACTTCTTGCACAACAGCATGGTCCCTTGATGATCAACTGGTTTGTCGCGGGCCACGAGATTCCCGACGACCACTGGTACTTCGACGAAAAAGAAGGCGGACGTGTGTTGGGAAATCTATGCCACTGGACCGACCTATCCTTGAAGCTCGTGGGCATGGCAAACGCGTTTCCGTGCACCATCGTCCCGGCGACGCCGGCTGGCTCGAAATCCGACTATGTCGTCTCAGTCATGTTTGCCGATCAATCGTGTGCATCGATCACGTTTTCGGCCAAGGGTCACACCTTCGAAGGTGTGCGCGAAGTGCTGAATGTTCACAAGGGCGATCTGCTTGCCAACATCACAGACTTCCAGAGCCTAAGCGCAGAGGTCGTGGCAAGCCGGCACAACAGGCGGCTGTTTCATCGCGATCACGGACATGGCGTCAACATCCTCAATTCCATGACCAGCAGCAGCGGCGAGGATCTTCACTACATCAGCGCCACGGCCAAGTTCTTTCTGGCCATCAGAAAAGCCATTGACAGCGGCCAGCCGGTGGCATTGACGCTGGCCGAGGCCACTGGACGGTCGCAGTGAAACAAGTGCTTCAGTCCCTCACAAGCGGCAGCAGCGAAGTTGCCGATGTCCCCTGCCCGCGGGTCGGCCGCGGTCAATTGCTGATTCGCAGCACGCGCACGCTGGTCTCGGCCGGCACCGAACGCATGCTGATCGACTTTGGCAAGGCCGGCCTGATCGACAAGGCGCGGCAACAGCCCGACAAGGTGCGCATGGTGCTCGACAAGATACGCACCGACGGGCTGGCGTCAACCATCGCCGCCGTTCGCAACAAACTTGAGCAGCCCTTGCCCATGGGCTATTGCAACGTCGGTGTCGTGGTCGAAGTGGGCCCTGGCGTCAACGGCTTCACCATAGGCGACCGCGTCGCCAGCAACGGCAGGCACGCCGAGATGGTGGCAGTGCCGACCAACCTTTGCGCCAAAGTCCCCGACGGCGTCGACGAAGAGGCTGCGGCCTTCACCGTGCTGGCATCCATCGCGCTGCAAGGCATCCGCCTCGTGCAGCCCAGTCTGGGTGAGACGGTGGTTGTCACCGGGCTGGGCCTGATCGGGCTGCTGACGGTCCAACTCTTGCGTGCCCATGGCTGTCGTGTCGTCGGGCTCGACTTCGATCCCGTCAAGCTGGCCTTGGCGCGCGACTTCGGTGCCGAAGTGGTTGACCTCGGGGCCGGCCAGGATCCGGTTGCCGCCGCGGTGGCCTATTCACGCGGCCGGGGCGTCGACGCAGTGCTCATCACTGCGGCCACGCGCAGCAGCGAGCCAGTGCACCAGGCCGCGCTGATGTGCCGCAAGCGAGGCCGCATCGTGCTGGTGGGAGTGACCGGGCTCGAACTGTCAAGGGCAGACTTCTTCGAGAAGGAATTGCAATTCCAGGTCAGTTGCTCTTATGGACCAGGGCGTTACGACCCCAATTACGAGGACAAGGGCCAGGACTACCCGATCGGCTATGTGCGCTGGACCGAACAGCGCAATTTCGAAGCCGTGCTTGACATGCTGGCTGACCGGCGCATTGACGTGCAGCGCCTCATTTCGCACCGCTTCGCGATCAGCGAAGCCGAAGCGGCCTACGCGGTGGTGGGTGGCACCGAGCCGTCACTGGGCATCCTGTTGGCGTACCCTGAACCGACGCCACAGAACGTCGCCAGCCGACAACTTCGCACCGTCGCGCTTGGCGCCACTGTTCCCCGCAGCGGCAACGCGGCGACACCGGGCGTGAGTGTGATCGGTTCGGGAAATTACGCCGGCGCCGTGCTGATCCCCGCGTTCCAGGCCAGCGGGGTCAACCTGCGCCAGGTCTTGTCGGCGGGCGGCGCCAGCAGCGTGCACGTAGGGCGCAAATTTGGCTTCGCGCTGGCCACCACCGACAGTCACGCATTGCTGGCTGACGCGGGCACAAACATCGTCGTCATCATCACGCGCCATGACAGCCATGCCGATTTCACACAGCGCGCCCTGGCCGCTGGCAAGCATGTGTTTGTTGAAAAGCCCTTGGCCCTGAGCTTGGCCGAATTGACCCAGATCGAAGCCGCCGCAGCGGCTGCGCCCCAGCAACTGTTGATGGTGGGCTTCAACCGGCGCTTTGCGCCGCAGGTGCAAAAAATGCGCCAACTGCTGGCCGCCACGCCCGGCCCCAAAGCCTTTGTGATGACGGTCAATGCAGGTGCCATCCCGGCCAACCACTGGACGCAGGACAGCGCTGTGGGCGGTGGCCGTCTGATCGGCGAAGGCTGCCACTTCATCGACTTGCTGCGCCATTTGGCCGGCGCACCCATTGCGGGCCACAGTGCCAGCGCCATGGCCGGCGCCACCACAGACAACCTGATGGTGACGCTGCGTTTTGTCGACGGCAGCGTGGGCTCCATCCACTACCTGGCCAACGGCAGCAAGGCCTTCCCCAAAGAGCGCCTGGAAGTGTTTGCCGCCGGCCGCGTCTTGCAGCTTGACAACTTCCGCCGCCTGCAAGGGTTTGGCTGGCCCGGCTTCAGCAAACTCAACCTGTGGCGCCAGGACAAAGGCCAGACAGCCTGCGCACGCGCCTTCGTCGACGCAGTGCGCAGCGGCGGTCCTTCGCCCATTGCCTTGGACGAATTGCTCGAGGTGGCCCGCGTGAGCCTAGAAATCGACCAGTCGCTGCGGTGAGCACGGCCCCGCTCTCTGCGCCCGCCAAGCTGGGCCGCCTGTGGCGCACGGTGCGCTGGCTCAAGTTGCGTCAACTGACGGGCCGCGTAAGCATGAAATTGCGCCGGCCGCGCGTCGACCTGCGCAGCGCACCACCGCGCCGCGCCGCGCAGCAGGCCTGGGTCACGCCGCCGGCGCGCCGGCCCAGCCTGCTGGGGCCCACGCGCATGCGTTTTCTGGCCGAGGAACATGATCTGGACGAGTGCGGCTGGGACGACCCGCAGCGGCCTTTGCTGTGGCGCTACAACCAGCACTACTTTGACGATTTGCTGGCGCAAGGCAGTGCGCAGCGGCTGACCTGGCACCAGGCGCTCATGGCCCGCTGGCTGCACGACAACCCGCCGGCACGTGGCACGGCCTGGGCGCCTTACCCGACCAGCTTGCGCATCGTCAACTGGGTCAAATGGTGGCAGGGCGGCGCCCAGGCCGAGCCCGCGTGCCTGCACAGCCTGGCGGTGCAGGCGCGCTGGCTGTCGCAGCGGCTGGAATGGCACCTGCTGGGCAACCACCTGTTTGCCAATGCCAAGGCGCTGCTCTTTGCAGGACTCTTTTTCAGCGGCCCCGAAGCGCAGCGCTGGTCGACGGCGGGGCGGCACATCCTGCAACGCGAACTGGAAGAACAGATCCTGGCCGATGGCGCTCAGTTTGAACGTTCGCCCATGTACCAGGCACTGGCGCTGGAAGATGTGCTTGACCTGATCAACCTGATCCAGTCGCAAGCGCCGCCTGACCACGCTGCGCGCCAGTTGGAGCCGCGTTTGCGCCACCATGCGCGCGCCATGCTGCACTGGCTGCGCTGCCTGATGCATCCGGCTGGCAGCCTGGCCCGCTTCAACGACTGCGCCGAAGGCATCGCCCCCAACCATGCGGCGCTTGAAGCCTACGCCCGGGCGCTGGGCGTTGCAGCGCGCTTCGCGCCCAAAGACGAGGTGACGCATCTGCAACCCAGTGGCTACGTTCGGGTCGCGCGTGGCGCGGCACTGGCGCTGCTTGACCTGGCACCCGTGGGCCCCGACTACCTGCCCGGCCACGCCCACGCCGACAGCTTGTCCTTTGAGCTGTCGCTGCACGGCCAGGAGCTGATCGTCAACCGCGGCACGTCGGTCTATGGTGACAGCGCGCGGCGCTGGCTGGAACGTGGCACTGCCGCGCACAGCACCGTGATGCTGGGCGCGCACAACTCGTCCGAGGTGTGGTCGGGCTTTCGTGTCGGACGGCGTGCGCGCGTCACCGCAGCCGTGCTGGACGGCTGGAGCGTGAGCGCTTCGCACGACGGCTATCGCCACCTGAGCGGCGCGCCCGTGCACCAGCGCAACTGGCAATTCGAAGCACAAGCGTTGACGGTGCAAGACCGCGTCCAGCCTGCAGGGGATGAGCTTGCGCGGGCGCGCTTTCACCTGGCGCCGGGCCTGACACTGCGGCAAGACAACGCGCAGAGCTGGCTTGTTGAAGCGGCCGGTCAAGTGCGGGCGCGGGTGTCTGTCGAACATGGCCAGGCCAGCAGCGAAGACTGGCTGCATGCAGTGGCCTTTGGCAGCCTGGTGCCGGCGCAGACCTTGGTGGTGCAACTGCAAGAAGGGCGCAGCAGCACACGCTGGAGTTGGAACGCCTGATGCACATCCTGTTCCTGAGCGACAACTTCCCGCCCGAGGTCAATGCGCCGGCCAGCCGCACGCATGAACATTGCCGCCAGTGGGTGGCCCAAGGCGAGCAGGTCACTGTCATGACCTGCGCGCCCAACTTCCCCAAAGGCCGTGTCTTCGATGGCTACAAAAATCGGCTCTGGCAACAAGAGTGGGTGGACGGCATACGGGTCATCCGGGTCTGGAGTTATGTCGCGGCCAACGAAGGTTTTGCCAAGCGTGTGCTGGACTACCTGAGCTACATGCTGATGGCCTTCCTGGTCAGCTTGTGGGTGCGAAGAGTCGATGTGGTGGTGGGCACCTCACCTCAGTTTTTTGCTGCTGTGGCAGCCTGGGCCGTGGCTGGCGTCAAGCGCGTGCCCTTTGTGTTTGAGCTGCGTGACCTGTGGCCAGAGTCCATCAAGGCCGTGGGTGCCATGAAAAGCCCGCTGGCCATGCGTTGGCTGGAGACGCTGGAGCTGTTCCTGTACCGGCGCGCGGCGCTCATCGTGTCGGTGACGCATTCGTTTCGCAGCAAGCTCGTGCAGCGCGGCATCAACGGCGACAAGATCGAGGTCATCACCAATGGCGTTGACATCGCGCGCTTTTCGCCCCGCCCCAAAGACGCCGAGCTTGAAGCTGAGTTGGGCTGGGCCGGCTGTTTCATTGCCGGCTACGTTGGCACGCACGGCTTGGCGCACGGCCTGGAGACTTTGCTGCTGGCCATGCATCAACTTTCATCGCACCCGGAAGCTCAAAACGTGCGCTTGATGCTGCTGGGCGACGGCGCACGCAAGGCAGACTTGCAGGCCCAGGCCGAGCAGCTGGGCTTGAACAACGTGCGCTTCATCGACACCGTGCCCAAGGACATGGTGGCGCGCTACTGGTCTTTGCTGGACGTTTCGCTCATCCACCTCAAGCGCACTGAACTCTTTACCGCCGTGATCCCAAGCAAGCTGTTTGAATGCATGGGCATGGGCCTGCCGGTGTTGCATGGCGTGGCGGGTGAATCGGCCGACATCGTCAGGCGCGAAGGCGCGGGCCTGGTGTTTGAGCCCGAAAACGTCGACCAACTGGTGCAGGCCCTGCTGCAACTGCGCACCCAACCCGCCCTGCGCCAGCAGCTCAGCCTCGCGGCGTTGGCGGCTGCCGGCCACTATGACCGCCAGGCACTCGCGCAGCGCATGCTGCAAGCGCTGCAAAGTCTGCATGCGCGTCGGTTAAATTAGCCCGCGCTGTTCAGGCACCCGTCAACCACCCTTCAGCCACCCAACAACCAGCCAGCAGCCAACCCCAGAGCGTGCGAACCCTCCTTGCCATCACCGCCACTGTTCTGGCCGCCCTGTCCGCGCTGACAGGCTGCCAGCAACTGCCCACGTCGGGCCCTGCGGCGGCTGAGATCCAGGAATTGGCCGCACGCCCAGGCGCGGCGGCAGTTCAACTGGTGGACGTGGACGCCACGGTCGCGCGGCAACTGCTTGAGCAACGCCGCCAGGTGCTGTTTTCAGAAACCCTGGGACAGCCGCGCGCCACGGGCCACATCGGGCCTGGTGACACGGTAGAAATCAGCATCTGGGAAGCGCCGCCTTCAACGCTTTTTGGTGGCGGCAGCAGCGACCCGCGCCTGCCCTCCACCTCACGCGCCACAACGCTGCCCGAACAGATGGTGGACCGCGACGGCTTCATCAGCGTGCCTTTTGCCGGCCGCGTGCGCGCCAGCGGCCAAACACCACAAGCGGTGGAAGCTGAGATTGTCAAACGCCTCAAAGCCAAGGCCAATCAGCCCGAGGTGCTGCTGCGCGTGCTGCGCAGCACATCAGCCACGGTCACTGTGGTGGGCGAGGTCAACGCCAGCACCCGCATGACGCTGACTGCCGGCAGCGAGCGGCTGCTGGACGCCTTGGCTGCCGCCGGCGGCGTGCGCCACCCCGTCAACAAGGTGACGCTGCAAGTCACGCGTGGCAAGACTTCGCCCAGCATGCCGCTGGATCTGATCATCCGCGACCCGGCACAAAACGTGACCCTGCAGCCCGGCGATGTGGTGACAGCCCTGGTGCAGCCGCTGTCCTTCGTGGCCCTGGGTGCCACCGGCAAGAATGAAGAGATCGCTTTCGAAGTCCAGGGCATCAGCCTGGCGCAAGCGCTGGCGCGCGCCGGCGGTTTGCTGGACTCACGCTCCAATGCCCAGGGCGTGTTTGTGTTCCGGCTTGAACAAGCCAGCGCGCTGGCCTGGCCGCGCCTGCCCGTGGCCACCACACCCGACGGCCTGGTGCCCGTGGTCTACCGGCTGGACCTGCGCAACCCCAACAGCTTCTTTGTCATGCAAAGCTTTCCCATCAGCCACAAGGACGTGCTGTATGTCAGCAATGCACCGGCGGCCGAGTTGCAGAAGTTCTTGAACCTGGTGTTCTCCATCGCCTACCCGGTTCTCAACACCATACAACTCACCCGTTAGCATGGTGGCTTGCGAATACACAGCCGAGCCATGAAAGCCAGCGTCGTCATCAACACCTACAACCGTGCCAGCTACCTGGGCAACGCGGTGCGCTCCATCGCCACGCAGAGTTTTGCGGACGTGGAACTGGTCATCGTCAACGGCCCGTCCACCGACGACACGGTGCCCGTGCTGGAGCAACTGGGCAGCCAGGGCTACCAGTTCAAGCTGCTGGACTGCGCTTCGCGCAACCTGTCCGAGTCGCGCAACATCGGCATCGCTGCTTGCGCAGGCGACGTGGTATTTTTCATCGACGACGACGGCGTGGCGCACCGGCAGTGGGTTGAACGCCTCATGCGTGCCTACGCTGACAGCCAAGTGGGCGCCGCTGGCGGCTTCACGCTGGACCACACCGGCATGGACTTCCAGTGCCGCTACACCGTGTGCGACCGCCTGGGCAACGCCAGCTTTCTGTCCACCCTTGACCCGGCGCAATTGCTCAGCACGGGCGGCGGCTTTGCCTACCCTTCGCTGCTGGGCACCAACTGCAGTTTTCGCAAGTCCGAGCTGTTGCGCATCGGTGGCTTCGACGAAGTTTTTGCCTACATGCTGGACGAGACCGATGTGTGTCTGCGCATCTTCGACCGCGGCCACAAAATCGTCACCGTGCCCGACGCCTATGTGCTGCACAAGTACGCGCCCAGCCACACACGCAACGCTCAACGCATTCCCGCGTCGTTACTGGCGCCGGCGCGCAGCAAGAGCTACTTCATGCTTAAGCATGCCAACCGCAACAATGGCAACTTGGCTGACATCTACGGCCTCATCGACGGCTACCGCCGCGACATCGACTTTTCCAACCGTTGGTTTTTGGACCACAAGAAGATCACCGTGGCGCACTACGCCAAACTCAGCAAAGAGCTGACCGACGGCATCAATGAAGGTCTGACGCTGGGCGCCGACGAAGCCGTGATGAACCGTGCGTCGGCCCACCTGAGCCGGCCTCAGGCGCTGGCGGACAGCTTTTTGCCGGTGCTGCGCGGTGGCCCTTTGCATCCAGCGAATCAGGCGCTGCGCATCTACCTGGTCAGCCAGGGCTACCCACCCGCCGACACCTCGGGCATCGCGCGCTGGACCCATGAATGTGCACGCGGCCTTGCCGACCTGGGCCATGAAGTGCACGTCATCACGCGCAGCGCCAGCGAAGGCGCCTTTGTCGACATGGTGGGCGGTGTATGGCTACACAGCGTGCCCGACCGCTTTGACGACGAACGTGTCTACCTCAGCCCCGTGCCGCTGCCCGACTCCATCTTGCGCCGCGCCGAAGCCGTGCTGGCCGAGATCAAACGCTGCCAGGGCATCTGGGGCGTGGACGTGGTCTCGGCGCCCATCTGGGACCTGGAAGGCATCCTGTGTGCCGAGTATCTTGAGCTGCCCGTCATCACTTCACTGCACACCACCTACCGCCTGGCCCTGCCCTTCAAGCCGGCCTGGACAACCGACCGTGAATACCGCCGCCGCCATGTCAACCTGGTGATGGCCGGTGAGCGCTGGCTGCTGAGCCACGGCGCATCCATCCTGGCCAATTCGCAAGAGATCGTGCACGAGATCGACGCTGCTTACCAATGCAGCCTGGCCACGCAAGCCAAACAGCTGGCCGTGGTGCCGCACGGTCTTGATGCCGCACCTGCCGCACCAGAGCTTGGCGCACCGCGCGCGCCGGGGCCGCTGCGCATCCTGTTTGTCGGCCGCCTTGAAGAACGCAAAGGCCCCGACACCCTGTTGGCCGCATTGGCCCTGCTGCCGCGCAACACGCCGCCGCTGGCCATTGAACTGCTGGGCCAGTCACCGGGCGACAAGGATGAATTTGTGCGTGCGCTCAAGGCCGCTGCCGCCAAGCTCAGCGCCAGGCCAGCCCAATTCACCGTCAACTTCGTCGGTTATGTCGACGACGCCACCTTGCAGCAGGCCTACGCGCGATGCGACATCTTTGTGGCACCCAGCCGCTTTGAGAGTTTTGGCCTCATCCTCATCGAAGCCATGCGTTGGGCCAAGCCCGTGGTGGCATGCGACATCGGCGGCATGCGCGAAGTGATTGACAGCGGCGACAGTGGCCTGCTGGTGCCGCCTGGCGACGCCGACGCCCTGGCTGCCAGCCTGCGGACACTGATCAACGACAGCGAGCTGCGCCACGGCCTGGGGCAACGCGGTTTCGAGCGTTACCTGCAACGCTTCACGCGCCAGACCATGGCATTGCAATTGCAAGCATTCCTGGCCAGCGTGTCGACCCAAGGAGCCACCGCATGAACAGCACCGACCAAGACCGTGCACAGCGCCTGTTCAAGATTTTGGTGGGCCGCTTTGGCAAGGGCGCCGAATTCACGCGCCTGGCCGAAGCGGCTGCCAATTACGACGACTTCCGCGTCATGCTGATGGCTGACGCCAAGCTGCTGCCTTTCGCAGCGCCAGTGGTCACAGCCTGGCGCAGCCAGGTACACCGCGTGGCCACGGCGCCCGACGCCAATGAGCTGATGCACACACTGGAACACGTGGCCAAACGACAAGATGAGATCGAGCGCCAACTGCGCGAACGCGACGCTGAACTGCTGGAGCGACTGCGCCAGATCGACACCCTGAGCACCGGTGTGGCCGGTCTGCGCAAGGAAGCCCAGCAACTGCGCCAGTTGATGATCAAGTACCGCGACGCTGTGCTGCGCCTGAGTGAGCCGGTGGCCTGAGGGAGAACAAAAACACCATGCTGAGCAAAGACGATGTAGTCGAACTGTACCGCCTGATTCTGGACCGCGAACCCGAGTCGGACCAGGTGGTGAACGAAAAGCGCAAAGGCGATTCGCTGCGCAACCTGGCGCTGGAAATGTTCAAGTCCAATGAATTTCTAAACCGCAACAGGGACGTTTTGGCACGCAACCTGCCCAGTGAATAGCCCGGTGCGGACCATGAGGAGACAGCCATGAGATGGCTTGTGCGGCAGTTGCAGCAAATGGCGGGCGCGGCGTTTCAACCGGGGCCAGGCTTCGAGTGGGTGCACCTGCCGCTGGACCCTGTGCAGGCCGACGTGCTGGTGTGCCGCCAAGGCGCGGCTGCCATCGACTTGGTGGTGGATGGTGCGGTCTCGCTGCTGTTTCACACCCACGCCTGGTGCGGCAGCATCACCCTGTCGGTGAACGGCGTGGATAGGCTGGAGTCGCTGTACTCGGACGAACACGGGTTTCGCAGCATTGCCATTGCCGCGCCTGCGGCGGGGCCCAACCACATCATCCTGCGCAGCGGCGCGTCTGCTGATGCACAAGCCAAGGGCAATGAAGTCTGGCTGGCGGCCGTGGACCTGGCCGCTGAACAAAGCTGGCAGCCGCGCTCGATGCCAGTCACTTCACACGTTAGCCTGACACGTGGCGAGTGTGGCAGCTACTTGACCCTGGCCGCTGACAACACCATCGGCGCCACCATCGTTCGCACCGGCATCTGGGCACCCAAAGACGTAGCCTTCTTCCGCACCGTGGTACGCCCGGGCATGACGGTGCTGGACGTGGGCGCAAATATCGGTCACCACACGGTGCTGTATTCGTCGCTCGTGGGCCCAACGGGTCGCGTCATCGCTTTTGAGCCGCAGTCGGTGATCTTCCAATTGCTGGCCGGCAATGTGGCCATCAATGGCTGCGAGAACACCAGCGTGGTGCAGTCTTGTGTGGGTGAAGGTGAGGGCACGGTTCACCTCTACCCCATCAACTATCACGATGCCAGCAACTTCGGCGCCTTGGGCGTGGACAGCGACGCCGCGCAGCGAGGCGAGGCAGCAGGAGAGCTGTGCCGTGTGGCCTCGCTGGACCGCTTGCTGTCGGAACAGCGCCGACCCCTTGAGCGCTGCGACTTCATGAAGATTGATGTGCAGTCTTTTGAGCTGTTCGTGCTCAAAGGTGCGCGCCGTACCTTGATCAAGTATCGACCGGTCCTGTTCCTCGAAGTGGCGCCCTACTGGATGTCCAAGAGCTACGACTACCGTGAGATTTACGAATTCCTGTGGGGCTT
This sequence comes from Rubrivivax sp., assembly GCA_031379155.1. Taxonomy (GTDB): domain Bacteria; phylum Pseudomonadota; class Gammaproteobacteria; order Burkholderiales; family Burkholderiaceae_C; genus Rubrivivax. The sequence goes on along the minus strand of JANNEX010000307.1, from coordinate 3,999 downwards.
GGGTTACGACATCGAACATCCTTCAGACCCCAGCGTGGCGCAGGGTTCGGTCAAGGCCTGGAGCGGACGCCAGGGCGAAGAATGGGACATCGTGGCCCGTCCGGGCAAGAGCCCAGGAGTTGATGCAGCTTGAGCCACACCATCAAGAACATCTTCATTGCCAGTGAGGTGCGATCAGGCAGCACCTGGGTCGGTGAGTTGATTGCCTACTTCTTGCAGCAGCACACCAGCCACGTCGCCTTCGGGCTCACGATCGAGAGTTTTCGTGAGCTCAACAGCGAGTCTTCGGCCACACAGGTTTGCGACATCTTCGACAGCTTGTGGCGAGATGGTTCAGGCTTGGCCACCTGCAAGCTGCAGTGCGCCAGCCTGTCAGTCATCTTCCGCGAGTCAATCGCCTCACCCGCAGTGAGGGACAGGTTTTTCGGCCCTGAATCGGTGTGGATTGTTTTGCGCCGCAAAGATACCCTGCGTCAGGCCGTGAGCCTGGCAGCGGCGCGGAAGGTGAACCAGTATCACCACTACGAAGTGGCCGCCGACGACACCGGGGTTGACCTGGGCGCCCTGGAAGCCAACGACGCATTGGGCGCCATCCTGCGTTCGGACATCTTCTTGTCGACCTTTGCCCAACGCAACCCTTCGCCCAACTTGTTGTGCGACGAGTACAACAACGTCCGCAGGCAGCCCGCTGAGTTTTTGCAGTCGCTGTTTGCGCTGTGCCGCTGGCCCTACCCCGAGCAGGTCGACCGGGCTGACCTGAGCAAACTCACGCCCTGGGCCGAACGCGCCAAGGAGCAGGCCACAGAACACTTTGGCCATTGGCTGCTGTGCAATTACGCCCGAGTGGAAGACGAAGGCCTGCCGCCCTTGGAAGCCGAACACGCGCAGCGTGACAACCCCTACCCCCAGTGTCAGTTCCGTAAATTGCGTTACCCGCAGCGGGCGCAGTTTGGCAAAGGCTGCTGGCGGGTGCAGCGGGTCAAAGAAATTAGGCCACAACAAGCCCGCCAGCTGCTTGCTCGACGCTTGCGTGCGGAGCCATGAGTACTGACCTGCAGTGGGAACTTTGGGGTGCGCGCGACCCCTACTTCGGCGTGCTGACCAACCCCATTTTTCGCTCAGCCGTGCTCACCGGCGAAGCCAAGGAAGAGTTCATGGCCTCGGGCCGTTGGCACGTGGACTATGTGCTGGCCACTTGCCGGCAGCAACTGCTGGCCGACTTCGCGCCTCGCCGCGTGCTCGATTTCGGCTGTGGCGTGGGCCGGCTGGTGATGCCCTTTGCGCGCCACGCAGCCGAGGTGGTGGGTGCCGATGTGTCACCTTCCATGCTGGCCGAGGCGCAACGCAATTGCCAAGCCGCCGGGCTTGACAACGTCAGCCTTGTGCGCAGCGACGACAGTTTTGCGGCCTTGGATGGCGACTTTGACCTGGTGCACTCATGCATCGTGCTGCAGCACATCGAGGTGCCACGCGGGCGCCTGCTCTTCAAACAACTGCTGGACCGCATCCGCCCGGGCGGCGTCGGCGCGTTGCACGTGACCTTTGCGTGGGACGTGTACGCCGCCAACTTTGGCCAGCCGCCAAAGCCTGTGGTCCCTGAGCCCGAGCCGCCGGCCGCGCCAGCACCTCCGGCTGTGGCGCCTGTCCCACCACCCGCTCGCAGCCTCAGGCGCGTGCTGGTTGATGCGCTGGGTTGGCCAAGCAAGGCCGCGCCTGACGACCCGGCGCAGGTCGTGTCGACTGTGGCGGCAATACCGACGACTGCGCCACAAGTGCCTGCGGCCACGCCACAGCCGCCGCCCGGCGCCGACCCGGAAATGCAGATGAACTACTACAACCTGAGTGAACTGCTCTACTTGATCCAAAGGAGAGGTGCAACACGCGTCTATTCCGATTTGACTGACCACGGCGGCGCCTTGGGTGCCTTCCTGTTTTTTCGCTTGCCTGGCTGAACCTGGGGCGGGATCGGTAACAGAGTCAGGCTCGCTCAAAAAGGTAGAGGCGCCCAAACGGTGAAGGCTCGCAGTCAATGCGCCTGCCGCGAAGGCCGCTGCGCCTAAACAGCTCGTACAAAAACGCCTCTGAAAACCCCAGCTCAAACCAGCGCGTTTGCCGCATCACCGCCGCCACTTCACTGTGCAGCCTGACGCCCCAAGGGTAGGGCACTGCGGCGTACTCTTTTTCAACGATAGGCTCGCCGATCAAGATGACGCGGCCGCCATCGTCGAGCAAGGCTTCAAGCTGCGGCACCACGCGCATGAAGTCCACGCAGTGATGAAAGCTTTCGTAGAACCAGATCAATTTGTAGCGCCGCCCGGCGACGGGTTGTGTGCCAAAGGCAGCTTGATGTGCCGTCAGCGGCACCTGGAAATGCTCAGCCTGCCGGCGGATAAAGTTGCAGAACACGGCCGAGATGTCCACGGTGTCGACTTGCACGCCCAAGCGCGCCAACGTCAACGCCGTGTGGCCAAAGCCGGGGCCGTATTCCAGCGCATGCTGCCCCGGCTGCAAGCCGCTGTGCTTGACCAACATGCCGCAGGCCAGCAAGTGGTCAGCGGCCGAGGCCACAGCCTGCGCGTCGCGGCGGTTGAAAAATCCGGGGCGGCGGATGGGGTCGATGTCGCCCCAGGCGGCTTCTTGTTCGTCAATCGCGGCGTCATAGGGTCGGTCGACGCCGACGATCGCCGCCCACAGCCTCTCTTGTTGCACCGCATAGGCTTGACCCCAGGGGTCTAGGCCGCTCTCAAACCATTCGGGTAGCACCAAATGCGCGTGGCGCAGGCGGTCCCACGGGCCACCCTCAACCGGACCTTGTTCGTAGTAGGTGCGACGCACTTCCTCTACGTCGCCCAGCGCAAACCAGTCGCCCAAGGGCGCCAGTGGCCGTGCTGGAGGGCTTTCTGCTGCGGCGTTCGCGGGCGGCAGGTCGGTGGAACTCGCCACAGAACCAGAGTCTGGCCCGCCCTTGGCAAACGGCGTTTCAAGCGCTGCAGGGGTCGACTGACACGCGGTCGCGTCGCGCCAAGGGCGCCAGGCTGAAAGCGCCTTCGCCCAGTGCATCATGCTGCAGGAGGGGCGGTTATCACGCGCTGCAAGAACCGATGCCACTGCGGCAACACTTGTTCGGGCAGGTACTTTGCGCTGACTACTGATCCCGCTGCTCGCAGTCGTTCTCGCCTTGGCTCGGCTTCGGGTTCAATCAGACTTGCAATGACTCGCGCCATCTCCTGCGCTGAGTAGGGATTGAAGTACTCGGCCGCGTCGCCATACACGCCACGGTGCACACGCAGATCGGATGCGGCAACCACGCCGCCCGAACGCATGGCCTCGACGCCAGCAAAATCAAAACCCTCGCCGAAGCTGGGGCAAACCGTGACCTTGGCGTGACAGTAGAGCAGCCGCAGGTCTTCTGCCGGCACAGCTTCAAGCAGGTGCAGCAGCCCACGTCCCATCCAGGGCGCAAAGCGCCGCATGATGCTTTCATGCTCCCAGCCCAAGCTGCCCACCACCACAAGGTTCAAGCGTGAGAAGCCTTGGGTGCGCAGCAATTCCCAGGCATCAAGCAACGCGAGGTGGTTCTTGCGCGGCTCAAGCGTCGAAACCATCAGCAAGTAGGACAAAGAACCGCGGGTGACATCTTGCCGCGCCACCGGGTTGCCGCCCTCGTGCGGCGTGCCACGGTTCTTGCGGCTCCAGATGATTTCAGGCACCCGGACTGACAGCGCCCGTTCAGGCATGAAGTGATGCGAAATCATGTTGGGCACCGTCACCGCACGGGACTCAAGCATGGGCATGACGCTTAGCAAATCTTGCCGCGTGGCCTCAGACACACAAGCAAACCAAGCCCCATCGTCAGCGTTGCGCTTGAGCGCATGAAAGTGCATGGCGCGGTGATAGCCGCGGTCCTTGATGGTGTGCGGCATGAGCAAGGGAATGGCGTCGTGGTAACGCACGACCAGTTGCGTGCCCTTGCTGACGCGGCCGGGGAAAGGGGTTTCG
>JANNEX010000267.1:0-3238 GCA_031379155.1 Rubrivivax sp. | reverse complement strand
AAGCCCAAACCAAGGGTTTGGGCAAAGTCCGGCCTAGCGGGAAATGAATTGCATCTGGGTGCCGGCGAGCTCAATCACGTCGCCATTGCGCAGCGGCACCGAGTCACCCACGATGGGCACGCCGTTGATGCTGGGCTTGGTGGCGCCTTCGACGTGCGCAAACGCATAGCCATTGGGCCGTTTGGTGATGGATGCCACCTGCACACCCGGCTTGCCCACGGTGGTGACAACTTTGGTCAACACCACTTCACGCCCCGCCGCCGCGCCATTGAGCACCTTGATGGAAGCCGGCGGCACAGCCGCAGCAGCCGGTGCGCCCAGTCCGCCAAAACCCGAATTGTGGCCCGCCGCATGTGCCGGGCTGCCCGCACCAGGCAGCGGGCTGCCCGGGCGCATGATCATGGTCTTTTCGTAGTCGCTGGACTCGTCAACCAAGTACTTGATCTTGTACTTGCCAATCTCCACCGTGTCGTTGTGGGTCAGCAGCTGCTTCTTGATGGCCTTGCCATTGATGTAGGTGCCGTTGGTGCTGTTGAGGTCTTCGATGAAGACGTCGCCACCCACCATCTGCAACACCGCGTGCTCGCCGCTGACGGCCAGGTTGTCGATGACGATGTCGTTGTAAGGACGCCGGCCAAGCGTGGTCTTGTCCTTGGTGATCTGGACTTCCTTGATCACCACGCCGTCCAGAGAAACCACCAATTTGCCCATGCCTGCCCTCAATTCATTCCGCTGCCGGCAGCAGCGGTGTCAGTGCCTTGCGGCGCCGCTTGTTCTAACCCGGAAGGTGGGTGCCACCTCAGCGCCGGAAGGGCCACCAAGACCTTGCCGGTGCGCTCGCGCCGCCGCAGGCGCGCCCCAGAATCACAGAGATATTATCCTTTCCGCCCGCATCGTTGGCGGCATCAATCAGCGCCTTGGCGCTTGATTCAAGGGAGTCGTGCGCCAGCAACACCTGCAAGATGCCTTCGTCGTCGAGCATGTCCGACAGGCCATCCGAGCACATCAGGAACTGGTCGCCAGGCTGCACGTCGTGTTGATGGGTCTCCAGCAGCACGGTGTCTTCGACGCCCACGGCACGTGTGACCAGGTTCTTGTTGGCCGAAAACGCGGCCTGTTCTGGCGTGATGAGACCTGCGTCGATCTGCTCTTGCAACAATGAGTGATCACGTGTGACCTGTTGCAAGCGGCCTTCGCGAAGCCGGTAGCAGCGTGAATCACCCACATGGCCCAGTAGCACGCGATTGTCGCGAAACACGGCCACCACCAGCGTGGTGCCCATGCCGGCGTACTGCGGGTTGCTGTTGGCGGCGTTGAAGATGGCGCGGTTGGCGTTGTCGACGCAGATGTCCATGGCACGGCGCACTTCGGCGTCGCTGGCCTGTGTGCTGGCTTCACGCAGCCAGCGGCCTAGTTCAGTGCGGATGAAGCTGGTGGCCATGTTGCTGGCCACTTCACCGGCGTTGTAGCCGCCCATGCCGTCGGCCAGCACGGCCAGGTAGACACCGTCGTCGGTGGCTACCGAGTCTTCGTTGTTGCTACGTGCCCGGCCGGGGTCCACGGCGGCATGGAGCTCGATCGTCATGGGCACGGGCAAGGGCGGCGACTCAGGGCTTCAGGAGCGGCGATTGTGCATCGGATGGCGAAGCACTTTGCTGGGTGTGAACCCACCTCAGCGTGACATCGCACCGGCGAGCGGCGAAGCCAGGCTCAGCGCACTCAAGCGCGTGGCCAACACGCTGGCGTCGCCAGGGCGCTTGGCGGGCGACTTGTGCAGCAGGCCGGCCAGCAGATCGGCCAACTCCGGCGGCGCCAGGGGTCGCAGGCTGCGCAGGTCAGGCGCACTCAGTTGCGCCACCTGCCGCAGCAGTTCGCCCATGTTTTGCGCCTGGTGTGGCAACTGGCCCGTCAACAGCTCGAACAGCATCACACCCAAGGCATAGATGTCGCTGCGGGCACTGGGCACGGCGCCGGCCAGTTGCTCGGGCGCCATGTAGGACGGTGTGCCCAAGACGATGCCGGTGTCGGTGTGGGCCGCGTCACGCGCGCGGGCCAAGCCAAAGTCGGCGAGCTTCACAGCGTCGCCAGCCCAGTTGACCAGCACATTGGCAGGTTTGAGGTCGCGGTGCACCAAGCCCTGCTGATGGGCGTGGGCCAGTGCGCCTGCCAGCCTTGCGCACAAGCGCAGCACCAGGCCCTCGGGCAGCAGGCGTGGCGGCCGCGTGTAGCGCACCAGGTCGGTCCCTGGCACGGCCTCCATGCTCAGCCAGGCGTGGGTGTTGTCGATGCCGGCGTCGTAGATGGCCACGATGTGCGGGTGCTGCAAGGTGCTGGCCGTGCGCACGGCGGCCAGAAACTGATGGCTGGCGTTGGCCAGTCCCGGCCCCGCCGGCAGCGGCACCACCTTCAGGGCCACCAGTTGGCCACTGCTGCTTTGCTCGGCCAGATAGACCGTGCTGAAAGCGCCGCGACCGATCTCGCGCAAAAGTCGAAAGCCGGCCAGCGTTGCCGCCGCTCGTGCGCCGGCCTGCATCGTCAATGCGGCTTCTGTTCGACTTTGGCGGCCTGCGCGCTGTCAGGCTTGGCGGCTTTTTTTCGCTTGGCCAGCCATTGCCCCAGCAGCACCACGCCCACGGCACCGGCCAATTCAATCACCGTCGTGGAAGCCGGGCCGCTGGCTTGGAAGATGTGCTCAACCGCGCGGTCGGTGACGAGCATTTCACCGGCGACAAAGCCCAGCAGCGCGGCGCCCAGGGTGATGATGACCGGGTAGCGCTCCATCACCTTCATCAGCAGTTGGCTGCCAAAAATGATGAGCGGAATTGACATGCCCAGGCCGATGATGAGCAACAGCAGGCGCGACTCGGGCGGGCCGCTGTCAGCGGCCGCCGCCACGGCCAGCACGTTGTCCACGCTCATCACCAGGTCGGCGATCAGGATGGTGCGCACGGCGGCCCACAAGTGTTCAGAAGACTTGATGCCGTCTTCGTTGTCGTCTTCGGGCAGCAGCAGCTGCACGCCAATCCAGAACAGCGCAATGGCGCCGATGATCTTGAGATAAGGGAACTGCAAGAGCTGCACCGCAAACACCGTCAAGACCACACGCAGCACGATGGCCGCCGCGCTGCCCAGGAAGATGGCCTTGTTGCGTTGGTGGTCAGGCAGGCTGCGGGCGGCCAGCGCGATGACCACCGCGTTGTCGCCCGACAGCAGGATATTGACCCAGACGATCTTGCCC
>JANNEX010000262.1:0-5667 GCA_031379155.1 Rubrivivax sp. | reverse complement strand
CGGAACCGCCGACGGCGCGAAGGGTTGCGGTGTGCATGGAAGAGCCTTCCAAGTTGCTCGAATCAAGGCTCGAATTGTCACACAAAAGTGTAATTGCTGGCTCCCTGTGCGACGACATGGGGCCGCATGGGGCCACTGCCTTGCATGACTTGCCTGACTTGCCCGTCTTGCCCTTTTCACGCGGCCTTGAACGGCAAGACTTGCGCATGATCGCGCAGCCGGTCCAGGTAGTCAGCCCACTTGCCCATCATGCCGCGCCGCTGCTCCAGGAACTGCGTGCGGTTGTAGGCCCGGCCCAGCGCGTCGCCCACGGCATGCGCCAGTTGGGCTTCGATGACTTCGGGCGCGATGACCAGCCGCTCGGCAATCATGGTGCGAGCCATGGCGCGAAAGCCGTGCGCCGTCATGTCGTCGTTGCTGTAACCCATCCGGCGCAGTGCACCGCGCACCGTGTTTTCGCTCATGCAGCAGCTCGCCCGTCAGCAGCGACGGGAAGACAAAGCGCCGGCCATCTGCGCCAGTCAGAGGGCGCAGAGCTTGCAGGATGCCCACCGTCTGCGGCGCCAGCGGCACGATGTGCGGTGGGCCATCGGCTTTCCCGGCCTTATTGCGCTTCATCACTTCAGGCGGGACCGTCAGCGTGGCGCCGTCAAGGTCGAGCCAGGCCCATTCCATGTGCCGCAGCTCACCCGGACGCAGCAGCAGCAGCGCTGACAGTTGCAGGGCAGCGCGTGTGACTGGGTGGCCTTGGTAGGCCATCACGTCGCGCAGGAGCTGGCCTGCCTGCGCGGGCTCGACGATGGCGGCATGGTGGCGGCTTTGCACGGGCTTGAGCGCATCCTGCAAGTCAGCCGCCGGGTTGCGTTGGCAGGCGCCGATGGCCACACCGTAACGAAAGACTTGGCCGCAAGCGTTCTTCACGCGGTGGGCGGTTTCAACCGCACCGCGTGCTTCGACTTTGCGCAAGCATTGCAGCAGCTCGGGCGCTTCAATCGCGCCTATTGGGCGCCGGCCCAGCGAGGGGAAAGCATCTTGCTCAAGCCGGATGCGCGTGCGCTCTGAGTGGCCAGCGCTGACCTTGCCTTCGTGGATGGTGGCCAGCCACTCGCGGGCGACATGCTCAAAGGTGCCTGGGCCGGCCGGGCAGGCCGGCGTCGGCCAGTGCCCGGGCCACACGCTGCTGGGCTCGCTCGGCCTTTTCTGCCTTCCGCAGCTTGCTGGGGTCGGCACCCGTCCCAATCAGCCTGCGCGCCGCATCGCGCTTGTCCCTCGCTTGCCGTAACCCGGTTTCAGGGAAGGTGCTCAGGGACAGCCGGTTCTCCTTGCTATCCAGCCAGTAGCGCAACCGCCACCAGCCGGCGCCGTCGGGGCGGGCGATCAGGGTCGAGCCTTCGTCGTCCTTGATGGTGCAGGGTTTGCCTTCTACGGCGGACTTCTTCAGGGCCGAGAGGATGCTCCTTTCTGTCAGCAGCTTGGATGCCATACCGGATAACTCCCGGCCCCTTTGTCCGGTAGGGGCCTGTTATCCGGTATGTTATCCGGTCAGTTGTCCGGTGCATGCGGTCGTGTCGAGCCCCATGTGGACGTGAAAAAACCCCTAAGCCGTTGATTTGCTTAGGGGTTTGATCGTTTCTGACCCCTTGCGGGGCCGTGACTGGTGGATCCGGGGGGAATCGAACCCCCGTCCGCAAGCCATCGCCGGACGGTTCTACATGCGTAGCTGTCTGATTTGGATTTAAGTGCCGTGGTCGCGCAGCAGCACGCTACCCCAGCCCCGAGTCATTTGGTTTTAGGACCGCTACGAATGACACGCAGCAGCACGAGCCTATGTGAATGACCTCGCAGTTCTTGGTGTTGCCACCTTAAACCCAGCCCATAGACAAGCTGTTGCAAGGCTCTCCGGTTTTAAGCGGCGAGGGCGTACGTTTGATCGTTCGCAGTTACTTTGTTTCCAGATGGATTAACGAGCTGACTGGTGCTCGGCATGCCCCGCGCCGACTCCGCACCCACGTCGAAGCCAGGTCGGACCCAGGGTGTGGAGTTTAGGGCAGATCGAGCGTTTGCAAGAGCTCATTGGGATGCGCCAGCACGATGTTGGCGCCCCAATCTTGCACCGGCAGATGTGGGCCCAGGTAGCCCCATGCCGCCGCCCAGGCTTGCATGCCTGCGGCGCGCGCGGCCTGCATGTCGCGGGGGTCATCGCCGACGTAGGCACAGCATTCGGGCGCGTGGCCCATCAGCCGGGCCGCTTCGAGCAAAGGCGCGGGATGCGGTTTGGTGTGCGGCGTGGTGTCGCCACCCACCAGTGCTGCGGCGCGTGGGGCCAATTGCAGCGCTTGCGCCAAGGGCAGCGCAAAACGCAGGGCCTTGTTGGTGACGATGCCCCAGGGAACGCGGCGTTCTTGCAGGCCCTCGAGCAGGCGGTGCACGGGCTCGAAGACCTGGGTCAGCGTCAGCATGCGCTGCTCGTAGCGATCCAGGAATTCATCGCGTAAAAGCTCGTAGCCAGGCTGGCCCGGTGCGGTGGCGAAAGCCCGGCCCAACATGCCACGTGCGCCCGAGCCGCCGTGCACGCGCAAGGCTTCATAGGGCAGCGGTGCAAGGCCACGCTGCATCAACATGTCGTTGGCCGTGCCGGCCAGGTCGGGCGCGCTGTCGACCAAGGTGCCGTCCAGGTCGAAGAGCACCGCAGTCACGCGCGGCATCACTCGCACATCACCCGGGCTTGCGGCAAGCCAGCAAGTAGTTGACGCTGGTGTCGCCCGACAGCCAATAGCGGCGTGTGAGCGGGTTGTATTCCATGCCACGGCTGGTCTGCAGGGCCAGGCCAATGTCGCGGCACCAACGCGCCAGCTCACTGGGGCGGATGAAGCGCGCGTATTCATGCGTGCCACGCGGCAGCAGGTTCAGCACGTATTCGGCGCCGACGATAGCGAAGAGAAAAGACTTGGCGTTGCGGTTGAGAGTGCTGAAAAACACCCAGCCGCCGGGGCGCGCCAACGTGCTGCACGCACGCACGACAGCGGCCGGGTCGGGCACGTGTTCAAGCATCTCCATGCAGGTCACCACATCAAAGGCGCCGGGCTGCTCGGCGGCCAAGGCTTCGGTGGCGATCTCTCGGTACTCAAGATTGTCGACACCGGCTTCCAACGCGTGCAAGCGCGCCACGCCCAAGGGCTTGGCGGCCAGGTCGATGCCAGTGACGTGGGCAGCGCGTTTGGCCATGGACTCAGCCAGGATGCCGCCGCCACAGCCCACGTCGAGCACACGCTTGCCACGCAGTGGGGCTTGCTGATCAATCCAGTCCAGACGCAGCGGGTTGATCTGGTGCAGCGGCCGGAATTCGCTCTCGGGGTCCCACCACTTGTGGGCCAGTTCGCTGAATTTGGCCAGCTCTTGTGCGTCGACATTGCTCATGGCTTGAGTGTGCCTGCTTGCGGATCACGGGCGAAAAAAAACCCCGCCGAAGCGGGGTTTTTGTGAGCGCGGCCAGAACCCCTGAGGGTCAGGCCCACGACCTCACTTCATGGCCATCACTTGCGGGTGCGCGTGCCGACCACTTCGACTTCAACGCGGCGGTTCTTGGCCCGGCCTTCGCTGGTCTTGTTGTCGGCCACTGGCTGGCTGAAACCCTTGCCTTCGGTGTAGACGCGGTTGGTCTCAACGCCCTTGCCGGTCAGGTATTTCTTCACCGCTTCAGCGCGAGCAATCGACAGCTTCTGGTTCAGGGCCGCGCTGCCCACGGTGTCCGTGTGGCCCACAGCGATGATGACTTCCAGGTTCACACCCTTGGTCTTGTCCACCAGATCAGCCAGTTTGGCTTGCGCTTCGGGCTTGAGCACGGCTTTGCCCGTGTCAAAGAAAGCGTCAGCCGCGAACGTGACCTTCTCGCTCACTGGGGCAGGCGGCGGGGGCGGAGCCGGCGGCGTGGCAGGCTTGGCCACAGGCACGGGCGGAGCCACCACAGCTGGCGGGGGCGGCGGCGGCGCCACAACCGGCGGCGGGGCCGGAGCGGGTGGGGGCGGCGGCTTGATGGCGCCGTCGCAGTTTTCGGCCGCCGTGGCTGGCGTCCAGCCGGCGTCACGCCAGCAGAGTTCGTTGGTGCCGTTTTTCCAGACGGTGCCGTCTGAAGCACGCCAGTTGTCGATCGACTTCGCTTGCGCGAATGCGGCGATCGGGGCGGCAAGTGCGACGGATGCAAAGAGCACCGCCACCTTGTTCAATTTCTTCATGATTCTCCTCTCGAGGAAGCCGCAGATGAGCCTGCGATATGTCCAAAGCAACTAGCGGGAAATTTGACAGTTCTGCAGGGCAAACCCCCGCAGCCGCGGGCACTTACCACCGACGGGTCATTGTGCCATAGGGCGTCGGCTGGTCTACATTTTGGGCCCAGGCTTGGTGCTGCCTATGGTGCTTGTTGCGCATCCGCGACAGGCCCGCCCCCCGTAGAATCAGGCCCGGTTCGCCGCTGTTCGCATCGCCATGCGGCCCTTTCCAACAACATCACCGCATGAGCTCCTTCGCCAAGGAAACACTTCCCACCAGTCTTGAAGAGGAGATGCGCCGCTCGTACCTCGATTACGCCATGAGCGTGATCGTCGGGCGCGCACTGCCCGACGCGCGCGACGGCCTCAAACCGGTGCACAGGCGTGTGTTGTTTGCCATGCACGAGCTGTCCAACCACTGGAACCGGCCGTACAAGAAGAGTGCGCGCATCGTTGGCGACGTCATCGGCAAATACCACCCGCATGGCGACACGGCCGTGTACGACACCATCGTGCGCATGGCGCAGGACTTTTCACTGCGGCACATGCTGGTCGACGGCCAGGGCAACTTCGGCAGCGTCGACGGCGACAACGCTGCCGCCATGCGCTACACCGAGATCCGCTTGTCCAAGATCGCGCACGAGATGCTCGAGGACTTGGACAAGGACACGGTCGACTTCGCGCCCAACTACGACGGCAGCGAAAAAGAGCCCACCGTGCTGCCCACGCGCTTGCCCAATTTGCTGGTCAACGGCGCCACCGGCATTGCCGTGGGCATGGCCACCAACATTCCGCCGCACAACTTAAATGAGGTGGTGGACGCCTGCCTGCACCTGCTGAAAAACCCCGACGCCAGCATTGACGAGCTGATGGAAATCGTCTCCGCGCCCGACTTCCCCACCGCCGGCATCATCTACGGCCTGAACGGCGTACGCGAGGGCTACCGCACTGGCCGTGGCCGCGTGGTGATGCGCGCCAAGTGCCACTTCGAAGACATCGACAAAGGCGCACGCCAGGCCATCATCGTTGACGAGATTCCCTACCAGGTCAACAAGAAGACGCTGCTCGAACGCATGGCCGAGCTGGTGCACGAAAAGAAGATCGAAGGCATCAGCCACATCCAGGACGAGAGTGACAAAGACGGCATGCGTGTCGTCATCGAACTCAAGCGCGGTGAAGTGCCCGAGGTGGTGCTGAACAACCTGTACAAACAAACGCAGCTGCAAGACAGCTTCGGCATGAACATGGTGGCGCTGATCGACGGCCAACCGAAGCTGTGCAACCTGAAGATGCTGATCGACATCTTCTTGGAACACCGCCGCGAAGTGGTGACGCGGCGCACGGTGTACGAACTGCGCAAGGCGCGCGAACGTGGCCATGTGCTCGAAGGCCTGGCGGTGGC
>JANNEX010000174.1:0-4903 GCA_031379155.1 Rubrivivax sp. | reverse complement strand
TGGCTGAGCACATAGGTGCCGATCATGATGCGGCGTTTCACCTCGGGGCCAAAGCCCTGGGCACGCGTCTTTTTGTACATGTCCATCAAGTCGCCGTGCTGGGCCGCGCGGTGGCCGAACTTGACGCCGTCAAAGCGGCCCAGGTTGGAACTGGCCTCGGCCGGCGCGATGATGTAGTAGACGGGGATGGACAGCTCGGTGCGCGGCAGGCTCACGTCGACCAAAGTGGCGCCGAGTTTTTCCAGCTCGGCCAGCGCGGCGCGCACGGCGCCGTTCACGTCGGCGGCCAGCGCGGCAGGGAAGAACTCTTTGGGCAGACCGATGCGCAGGCCCAGCAAGGGCTTGGCGGCGCTGGCGCCCGCACGGGCTTGCATCATGGCCGCGTGGAAGTCCTGCGGTGGGCGTTGGGCGCTGGTGGCGTCGCGCTCGTCAAAGCCGCTCATGGCAGACAGCAGCAGGGCGCAATCCTCGGCGCTGCGTGCCATCGGCCCGGCCTGGTCCAGACTGGACGCAAAGGCCACCATGCCGTAGCGGCTGCACACGCCGTAGGTAGGCTTGATGCCCGTGATGCCGGTGAAGCTGGCCGGCTGGCGGATGGAGCCGCCCGTGTCGGTGCCGGTGGCCGCCGGCACCAGGCGCGCGGCCACGGCGGCGGCGCTGCCGCCCGATGAGCCACCGGGCACGCGCAGCAGGTTCCAGGGGTTTTTCACCGCGCCGAAGGCCGAGTTTTCGTTGGACGAGCCCATCGCAAACTCGTCGCAGTTCAGTTTGCCCAAGGTGACCGTGCCTGCCCCCGGGCCTCGGCCCGGTTCACCCGCACCCAAACGCGCCACCACGGTGGCATCGAATGGGCTGGCATAGCCGGCGAGCATCTTGGAGCCGGCCGTGGACGGCAAACCCGTGCGCGCAAAGTCCGTAACAAAAATGTCCTTGTGTGCGATGGGCACACCGGTCAGCGCATGGGCCCGGCCGGCGGCGCGGCGTGCGTCGGCGGCAGCGGCTTGGGCCAGCGCGGCGGCCTCGTCCACGGCCAAAAAGGCGCCCAGCTCCGTGTGTCGTGCGATGCCCGCCAATAGCTCTTGCGTGGCCTCGACGCTGGACAGCTTTTTCGCCGCCAGCGCCTGCGACAACGCCGCCACGCCCAGAGTGTGGACAACACTCATTCGATCACCTTGGGCACCAGGAACAGCCCTTCTTCCACGGCCGGTGCGCTGCGCTGGTTGGCCGCGCGCTGGTCGCCTTCAGTGACGATGTCGTCTCGCAGCCGCAGCGTCACGTTTTCTATCGCCGACAGCGGCGTGTACAGCGGCTCGACGCCGCGTGTGTCGACCGCGCTCATCTGCTCGACGATGCCAAAAAAGCCGTTCAACTGCACCAGCATCTGCGCTTGCTCAGTGGCTGAGAGTTCCAGCCGCGCCAAGTGGGCAATGCGGCTCACGTCCTGTGGGTTCAGTGCCATCGGAGGGTGTTCAAAGCAAGGTGCAAAAAGGGCTGGCTGCCAAGGACCGCGCTGCTGAAAAAAGCAGCGCCTCACCTCGGAGAAATCGGTTGGATACGTTATTATCTCCGGTTACCTGCAAGGCCCTGCGCGGCTGGTCACTCGGGGGCTATGCTCGCCCCTCAGCACGGCCGGTTTTCACAGGGCCTGCGCCCACACAAAACCACACGAAACCATTCACCCAGGCCTTGAGCCGTCGGCCGCACGCCCCAGGCCGGCCGCGCACCGCCCCTCACCTTGCCGCCCATGTTTGCCGCCTCACTGCGCCGTTATTTCTCCACCGACCTTGCCATCGACCTGGGCACCGCCAACACGCTGATCTATGTGCGTGGCAAGGGCATCGTGCTTGACGAACCTTCGGTCGTCGCCATCCGCCACGAAGGCGGGCCGCAAGGCAAAAAAACCATCCAGGCTGTCGGCAAAGAAGCCAAGGCCATGCTGGGCAAGGTGCCCGGCAACATTGAAGCCATCCGGCCCATGAAAGACGGCGTCATTGCCGACTTCACGGTGACTGAGCAAATGCTCAAGCAGTTCATCAAGATGGTCCACCCGCGTGGCATCTTGCGGCCCAGCCCACGCATCATCATCTGCGTGCCCTGTGGCTCGACGCAGGTGGAACGCCGCGCCATCCGCGAATCGGCGCTGGGTGCAGGTGCTTCGGACGTCTTCCTCATCGAAGAACCCATGGCCGCCGCCATCGGCGCTGGCCTGCCGGTGTCAGAAGCCAGCGGCTCGATGGTGGTGGACATTGGCGGCGGCACGACGGAAGTCGGCGTCATCAGCCTGGGGGGCATGGTCTACAAGGGCAGCATCCGTGTCGGTGGCGACAAGTTTGACGAAGCCATCATCAACTACATACGCCGCAACTACGGCATGCTGATTGGCGAGCCCACCGCCGAGATGATCAAAAAGACCATCGGCAGCGCCTTCCCGGGCAGCGAAGTCAAAGAGATGGAAGTCAAAGGCCGCAACCTCAGCGAAGGTGTGCCGCGCAGCTTCACCATCAGCAGCAACGAGATTCTTGAAGCGCTGACCGACCCGCTCAACCAGATGGTGAGTGCGGTCAAAAATGCACTTGAGCAAACGCCGCCCGAACTGGGCGCCGACATTGCCGAGCGCGGCATGATGCTGACTGGCGGCGGCGCCCTGCTGCGCGACCTGGACCGTTTGCTGGCCGAAGAAACCGGCCTGCCCGTGCTGGTGGCCGAAGACCCGCTGACCTGCGTCGTGCGCGGCTGCGGCATGGCACTTGAACGCATGGAGCGGCTGGGGTCGATCTTCACTTCCGAGTGAACCTTCCCCGCGTGTTGCCATGCCCCTGGGGACGCTAGACCGCACACCACCGCCGTTTTTCCGCCAGGGGCCTTCTTCCCTGAGCAAGCTGATCTTCTTCTCAGCGCTGGCGCTGTTCTTGATGGTCGCCGACACGCGCTTCAAGTTTGTGCAGCCGCTGCGCCAGGGCCTGGCGCTGATACTGCTGCCGGTGCAAACCGCGCTGGCTGTGCCGGTGGAGATGTGGCAAGGCGGCGGCGACTATCTGCGCGGCCTGAACCAGGCCCAGGCCGGCGAGCGTGAAGCCCGCAAACAAGCCGCATCCGTGGCCGAAAGGGCCGCGCGCACCCAGCAACTGGACGAAGAAAACAAACGCCTGCGCGCACTGCTGGATTTGCGCCCCGCACTGGGCGTGCGTTCAATGCCGGCCGAGCTGCTCTACGAGGCCGCCGACCCGTTTTCACGCAAGGTCTTCATCGACCGGGGCACCCAGCACGGCGTGGTGGCTGGCGCCCCGGTCATCAACGACGCCGGTGTGCTGGGCCAAGTGACGCAAGCCTACGCCTACACCTCGCAAGTCACGCTGTTGTCTGACAAGGACGCCGCCATCCCCGTGCTCAACACACGCACGCAGCAGCGCAGCGCGGCTTTTGGCGGCACCGCCAGCGGCATGGAATTGCGCTTCATGTCGGGCAACGCCGACGTGCTGGTGGGCGACGTGCTGCACACCAGCGGCCTGGACGGCGTCTACCCGCCCGGCCTGCCGGTGGCCAAGGTGGTGGCGGTGGAAAGGCGTGTCGAATCGGGTTTCGCGCGCATTGCCCTGATGCCCACGGCTAACGCCGATGCGGTGCGGCATGTGTTGGTGCTGGAGCCGCTGTCAATGCAGTTGCCGCCACGGCCAGTGCCTGCTGCTGTTGAGACCACGAAACAAGAGCGCCAACTCAAGACGCCCAAACGTGCGGGGTCGGCGCCATGATCAAACCGAACCCGGGACCCGCGCCATGATCATGCCGCGGGGCTCAAACCAGCTGCTGCTGCCGGCCAACCCCTTTTTCATCCTTTTCACGCTGGTGCTGGCGCTGGCCTTCAACCTGCTGCCGCTGGGCCGCCAACCGGCCCTGCCCGACTTGCTGGCCGTGGCGCTGGTGTTTTGGAACGTGCACCAGCCGCGCCGTGTGGGCGTGGGCGTGGCCTTTGTGTTTGGGCTGGTGATGGACGTGCACCAGGGTGCGTTGCTGGGCCAGCACGCGCTGGCCTACACGCTGCTGAGCTATGTCGCCATCACCATCCACAGGCGCCTGTTGTGGTTTGGTGTCGTCGAGCAGGCTTTGCAGATCATGCCGCTTTTTTACGCCGCATTTGGCGTCTCGCTGGCCGTGCGCTTGCTGGCGGGCGACATGTTCCCGGGCTGGTGGTCGCTGTTGGCGCCGGCACTCGAAGCTTTAGTGTGGCCCATCGCCACCGTTGCGCTGTTAGCCCCGCAGCGCCGCGCGCCTGACCCGGATCAGAATAGGCCGTTGTGATGGCTGTGCACCCATGAACATCCTGCGCGATGTCGAACAAGAGGTTGACCGCTTCCGCGGCCGCGTACTGGCTGCGGCTGGCTTTGTGTTGCTGGCCTTCTTGCTGCTGGCCGCGCGCCTGGTCTATCTGCAAGTTTTCAGACACGAAGAACTGGCCACGCAGGCCGAAGCGAATCGCATTGCCGTGGTGCCTATCGTGCCCAACCGTGGCCTCATCGTTGACCGCAATGGCATCGTGCTGGCCACCAACTATTCGGCCTACACGCTGGAAATCTCGGGCCGCAAAGGGCGTGACGCCAGCGTCGACTTGGACGCACTGATCGACCAACTCGCCACCGTGGTGGAAATCGCCCCGCGTGACCGCAAACGCTTCAAGCGCTTGCAAGAAGAAATGAAGGGCGCCGAGTCGCTGCCCATACGCACCAAGCTCAGCGACGAAGAAGTGGCGCGCTTCACCGCACAGCGCTTTCGCTTCCCCGGTGTCGAGGTCAAGGCAAGGCTGTTTCGCAACTACCCCATGGGCGAGGTCGGCAGCCACTTGCTGGGCTACATCGGGCGCATCAACCCGGCCGAGAAGAAGGCCATGGAAGACTGGGAAGACGCCGAA
>JANNEX010000166.1:0-7412 GCA_031379155.1 Rubrivivax sp. | reverse complement strand
TTTGAAATCAGCATACGGGAAGTGAGGGCAGGGCATGCCCGGGGTTTGCGCGCAAAGGGGGCAGGGGTAAAAGGCCCGACTTGTCGCACTGAATGCGCAAAGCCTGCCATGACCACCCCGACGTTCGATGCCGACCTGTGGTGCCTGTTTGACCAGTACGTGCACGGCGACATCGACCGCCGCGCCTTCCTGGACTGCGCTGCGCGCTTTGCGGCTACCAGCGGCACGACAGCAGCCGCACTGTTGGCGGCGCTGAGCCCCGACTTTGCACGCGCCCAAAAAGTTGCCGGCAACGATGGGCGCATCAGGACTGAGTTTGTTGAATTCGCCTCACCTGCTGGCAGCGGCAAAGTCCGCGCCTACGTGGCGCGGCCCGCGCAAGCCACGGCGCCGCTGCCGGTGGTGCTGGTCGTGCACGAAAACAGGGGCCTCAGCCCCCACATCGAAGACATCGCCCGCCGCCTGGCGCTGCAGCACTTCATCGCTGTCGCACCCGACGCGCTGTTCCCGCTGGGTGGTTATCCGGGCGACGAAGACAAGGCGCGCGATCTGTTTGCCAAGCTCGACCAAGCCAAGACACGCGAAGACTTTGTTGTGGCCGCAAGCTGGGCGCGTGGCGTGGCCGGCAGCAATGGCAAGCTCGGCGCCGTGGGCTTTTGTTATGGCGGCACCATGGTCAACTTCCTGGCCACACGCGTGCCAGAACTGCGGGCCGGCGCGCCCTTTTACGGCGCACCCGCGCCGGTCGAGGACGTGGGCCGCATCAAAGCGGAGTTGCTACTTGTGTTTGCCGACAACGACCCGCGCATCAACGACGCCTGGCCGGCTTATGAAGCCGCGCTGAAGGCCGCCGGCGCGAAGTTCGAAGCCAACAAGTACCCGGGCACGCAGCACGGTTTCAACAACGACACCACGCCGCGCTTTGATGCGGCGGCAGCGCAGAGTGCTTGGGCTCGCACGCTGGCGTTGTTCAACCGGACCTTGCGTTAGGGGGTTGGCTTGCGGGTGTTGCGTGCGTTGGCCTCAGCGTTGGCCTCAGCGATGCACCAGCGCAGACGGCGCGAACAGATCGCGCAGCAAGCTCACGGTGCTGAGCAGCGTCCAGCCGCCCGCCGTGTACACGCGCAGCCGGCCTTGGTGGATGGTGCGCAGTTGGCCTGCGGCGTCGATATCGAAGTCGCCCGTCGTGGCCACACCCGTGGCCAACAGCGTGCCGATGCCGGTGCCCGGGTCGACGCGCCACAAGGTGGTGGCCTGCGACACCACCAGCGTGCCGTCAGGTGCAAAGTCCATGCCCTGCGGAGCCGTCAGGTCGGCGCTGCCGATGACACCCGATGCCCCGCTGATGGCACGTTTGTCCAGCAGCGTGCCACTGGCGCTGTAGCGGTAGAGCTGACGCACGCCTGCCGTGCTGGCGTCAGAGATCAAATGCACCACGCCGTCGCTCGCCACGGCCAGCGCCACCATCGCTTCGGCCACGCTGAAGGCGGTCTTGCAGATGCCGGTTTGCACGTCGACCTGGCGCAGCACGGTGGATGCGGCTGCGCTGGCCAGCACCACACCATCAGGGCGCAGGTCGGCGGCGTTGAAGCTGACACAGGCGCCGGGCTGGGCGGTGGTGGCGCCTGAGCTGCCGTTCAGGGCGTGAAAGGGCAGCCCCGCGCGCTCTTGGGCGTAGCTGCCAGCGCCGCTGGGCAGGGCCGGGATGATGATTTCTGCCGTGATGGTGACGGTGGAGCCGGCACTGTCGGTCTTGCCGTCGTTGACCACCAGGCTGGCCACGTACAGGCCTTCGACATCGGCGGTAAAGCTGACCTGTGCGGCGCTGCGTGCGGCAAGGGCCGCCGTGCTGCCCGCCGGGCGCGAATTCAAGCTCCACAGATAGCCCAGGGCATCGCCATTGGCGTCGGCGCTCAGACGCCCATCCAGCATCACGAGCTTGCCTATGCCCACCGTTTGCGCAGGGCCCGCGTTGGCCACCGGCGGCACGTTGGCGGTGGTGACGGTGACGCTGACGCTGCTGGTTGCGCTGTCCAGCGTGCCGTCGTTGACCACCAGCGTGGCGACATAGCTGCCCACGATATCGGGCACAAAGCTGGTCAGGGCGTTGGTGCTGCTGCTGCTGAATGCGGCAGCACTGCCGGTGGGCCGGCTGCTCAGCGTCCAGCGGTAGCTCAGTGGGTCGCTATTGGCGTCGCTGCTGGCGCTGCCGTCGAGCCTGACCGTGGCGCCCGGCACCGTGCTCTGCGCCACACCGGCGCGCGCCACCGGGGCTGCATTGCCGGCGGTGGCGATGATGCTGACGAGGCTGCTCAAGCTGTCGCTCTTGCCGTCGTTGACAACCAGCGTGGCGGTGTAGCTGCCGGCCAGGTCGGCCACAAAGGTCGGCTTGGGCGACGTGGCGCTGCTCAGCGCTGCGCTGCTGCCGCTGGGCTGCACGATGAGGGCCCATCGGTAGGTGAGTGGGTCGCCGTCCGGGTCGGTGCTGGGTGTGCCGTCGAGCACCACGGTTGCAGCCAGCAGCACGCTTTGGTTGCCTGAAGTGCGCGCGCTGGGCGCGGCGTTGGTGAAGCTGGCGCTGATGTTGACCGAAGCTGCAGCGCTGCTGCTGCTGCCATTGCTCACGACCAACTGCGCGCTGTAGGTGCCGGGCAGGTCGGCCACGAAACGGGGGCCCACGGTGGTGGCTGCTGCCAGCACGGCCGTGCTGCCAGTGGGCCGGCTGGCCAGTGTCCAGGCGTAGCTCAGCGCCGCGCCACCGGGGTCGCGGCTGGCGCTGCCGTCCAACGTCACCGTGGCGCCTGTGGCCACGGCGCGCGCAGCGCCAGCCGATGCGGTGGGCGCGGTGGCTGCGCCGCCAGCGGGCGTGGTGCTGTCGCCCCCGTTGCCGCCACAGGAGGCCAGGGCCAGCAGCCCACACAGCAAGAGCGTCTTCAGTGGGAGTGCCATCGTCAAGGGTCGGTGGGGTGTGGGACTGGGCGGCCGGTAGTTCCGGTGCTGGTGCTGGTGCAGCACTAACGTTCGCGCGCTGCGGCGTCGGTGGACAAGTCTAGGTCGCCGCGTCGCCCACTGGCGCACGCGAGCGTTGCAAGCTGCAACCACCCGTCACCAAGGCGCCCATGAACGAGGGGTGGCTTAGCCCAGGAGAGGGCGGGCGATGGTACAAGCGCATCACCGCCAGCCTGCGCGAAGTGCGCAGGCGGCAGCACATCACCGATGCACCAGCCACCCAAACTGCTGCTCTGGGGCGTGCCCGAGTTGCACGCCGGCAGCGCCGTCTTCTTCAGCGCCGAGCGCCGCTTCCAGCTGCTGGTGGTGCTGGCGCTGCAAGCCGGGCGCTGGGTGGAACGTGACCGCATCGCGGCGCTGCTGTGGCCCGAGCGTGGCCTGGCTGAGGGCCGGCGCAACCTGCGCAAGGTCTTGTTCAAAGCGCATGAGATTGCCAACGACATCGAAGCCAAGGGCACGGCCCTGCGTTGGTCGGTGGCCACCGATGTGCAGGCCTTCGACGAAGACCGTCGTGCGGGTCGCCTGGACTGTGCATTGGCGCGGCGCCGCGCAGAACCGCTGCTGGGCATGGACGACCCGGCCAATGCTGCGCTGCTGAGCTGGTTCGCTGCAGAACGCGCGCGCATGGAGCAAGACTGGCAGGCCAGCGCGCTGGACCATTTGCTGGCGCAAATCGAGCCGCAGGCGCGCATCGACGCGGCCAGGCTTTGGCTGGCGGTCGACCCCTTCGCAGAGCCAGCGCTCGCCGCGCTGCTCAAGGCCGAACGCGAACGCGGCCAACACGCCCAGGCACGGGCCGCCTACAGGCGCTACGCCGAGCAACTGGCCGAAGAGCTTGGTGTGGAGCCGTCGCGTGCGCTGCGCGACCTGGTGGATGAAGCCGCGCCCGCCGCTGCGCCCACGCGCCCCAGCAGGCCTTCCAGCGCGCCCCTGGTCGAGGCCGGCTTCATCGGCCGCAAGGCCGAACTGCAAGAGCTGGCTGCCTTGCTCAACCGGCCTGAATGCCAGATGGTCACCATCGTCGGCCCCGGCGGCATCGGCAAGAGCAGCCTGGCCCGCCGTGCGCTGGAAGCGGCGGTTGTGCGCTACCCGGGCGGCGGCCATTGGGTCGAGTTGCAGGACTTGCAAAGCGTGGCGCAGTGTGTGGCACGCCTGGCGCGCCAACTTGGCGTTGAGCTTGGCGAGACGCAGGACCCGGTCGATCCACTGGCGCGCTGCCTTGACCACGCACCGACCTTGCTGGTGCTGGACAACGCTGAACACTTGAGCGAGTTGCCGGCGCTGCTGCAGAGTTTGCTCAGTGCCGCGCCGTCACTGCGCGTGTTGGTGACCTCACGCGAGCGCCTGCGCCAGGCCCCCGGCTGGCTGCTGCCGCTGCAAGGCCTGGCGGTGCCCGACGAAGACAGCCGCGACCTGGAAGCAGCCGGCAGCTTTGACGCCGTGCGGCTGTTTGAAGACCGTGCCGTGGCGGCACAGCGCAGCTTTGCGCTTGCCGACCATCTGCAGGCCGTGATCAACATCGTCGAGGCCGTGGGTGGCATGCCGCTGGCTATCGAGCTGGCGGCCAGCTGGGTGCGCCTGCTGCCGCCGGCAGAGATTGCGCGCGAACTGCGTGAGTCGATGGACTTGCTCGAGCGCGACCTGGCCGGCACCCACGAGCCTGCGCGGCCCGAGCACCGCAGCGTCAACGCCGTGCTGGAGCGCAGCTGGCGTCTGCTGGCGCCGCGTGAACGTGTCGGGCTGGCGGGCCTGTCGGTGTTTCGTGGCGGCTTCACGCGCCTTGGCGCACAGCGCGTGGCCGAGCTCTCGCTGCCGCTGCTGTCTTCCCTGGTCGACAAGAGCCTGGTGGCGGTGGACGAACAGGGGCGCTTTGGCCTGCACCCCTTGGTGGCCGCCTATGCGGCCACTGAGTTGCGCGCCGACAGCGAACACGAGCGTCAGGTGCGCCAGCGCCATGCTGAGTTCTTTGCGCTCATGCTCGCCGCGCTGGCCGCGCACGCTTACGGCGACCAGCGCCTGCTGGTCGCTGGCGTGGCCGCCGAGGCGGCCAACTGCCGTGCTGCCTGGATCAGCGTGCTCGACTTGCAGCGTGTCGACCTGGTCTACGCCATGTCGCGCACCCTGTGCTGCGATTTTGAGCTGCGCGGCCGCTACACCGAAGGCATAGAACTCATGAGCCCGGCGCTGGCGCTGCCGCAGCGCCACGCGGCCGCACCGCGCGCGCTGACCGCGCTGCGCTACGGGCTGTCCATGCTCTGCCACCGCAAGGGCGACCAGCAACAGGCCATGGCACTGGCGCACAGCGGCATCGAATCGGGTAAGGATTGCGGCGACACCGGCGCCTACGTGGGCTGCATGCTCAACACCGGCATGTGCCTGTGGATGCTGGGCCGGCTGGACGAAGCACGTGGCTTTCACGAGCGTGGCCTGCAAGTGGCGCGCGAACGCGATGACCCGCACAGCGTGGTGTGGGCGCTGGGCAACCTGGCCGTGTGTCTGCTGGGCCTGGGCCGTGCGGACGAGGCACGCGCCATGACCGAACAGGCGCTGGCTGGAGCGCGTGAATTGGGTGACCTTTACTACACCGCCATCTGCCTCAACAACCTGGGCCGCATGGCGCAAGACCGGCAAGACTGGGACGCCGCCACGCGCTGCTACGAAGACGCCATCAGCCATTGCCAGCAGCATGGCCTGGAAGCGATCAGCGTCTACCTGCAATCCAACCTGGGCAAGCTGCTGCACCAGCGCGGCCAGCCCGAGCGTGCGCGCGTCCATGCCCAAGCCGCCTTGGCGCGCGCCCGCGTCACTGGCTTGCAGTTGGTTGAATGGGCCGCAGAAATGGTGTTGGCCGGCATAGCCCTTGAGCAAGCCGAGCACGCCAGTGCGTGGCGCCACCTGCGCAACATCGTTGTGTCGGCACGGCGCAGCGCATCACGCGGCCATGTCGCCCAGGCGGTGGAACGTTTTGGCGACCTGATGGCCGCCACCGGGCAGAGCGCGCGCGCGGCGGCCATCTGGCGCGCGGCCCGCGATCAAGGCGTGCTGGACGCGCAGCGCCTGGCCGCCATTGCCAGCAAGCTGGCCGCACAAACCGATGCCGAAAAACGCGAAGCCGAAAAACCCGAAGCCGTACAAGACGAAGCTGCGCGAGCGCAGGACGTGGACTTTGATGAGCTGTTAGCGCAGATCGAGCGCGGCCCGGCTGGCGCGGCCGCGTGAGCGCCATGCGGCCCCCAGCAGCGCCAGCGCCACCAGCGCCAGCACGGGCGGCTCTGGCACTTGGGCGGTGGCACTGTTTGTCATGAAGTCAACCAGCTTGTCGGTCATGGCGTGCCACTGTGCCGTCGAGTTGCCCACGTCGCCGAAGATGTCGATGTCCAGCACGCTCAGCAGCGTGCCCATGCGGGCGCTGCTCAGGTCTCCCACGTCAAAGGCCACGCCGCTGCCCAGGTCGTCGTCGGCCTGCGCCAGCATCCAGCTGCCGCTGCCCGGGTTGTCGAAGTAGGCGGGCACGGCCAGGAAGAATGGTTGCGCCAGCAAGCCGGCGCCAGCGAACGTCGCCCTCAGCGTCTGCGGCACGGAAAGCGCTGAATCCTGCGAGCCCACGTCGCCACCGCCGGCGGCCGTGATGATGTCGCGGATGCCCTGGTTGTGGGCGCTGAAGAGAGAGTTGTTGTCGCCAATCAGCGCCAGCTTTCCGCCCTGCTGCAGGTATGCCAGGTAGGCGCTCTGGCTGGCGCCACTCAGCGCGTCGCGAAAGGCCAAGTCCCAGACCTGGCTGTAGCCCACCAGCGAGGCCGGCAGCGCGGTGACCACGGTGACGCTGTTGCCGGCCGCTGCTTGCTTGGCACTCAGGTTGGCCACGGCTTGGGTGGTGGGGTTGTCGATGCTGCCACGCTCGCTGCGCACGATGAGCACGGGGCCTGCAAAAGCGCTGCTGCAAGCCGCCAAGGCCAGGGCCAGTGCGGCCCAGCTCGCTGTGCGGGCATGACGTTTTTGTTGAACGGGTGACATGGGAGACCTCCTTGGGGCGATGGAAAGAGATGTGGACTCGGGTTTGGTGGCCGCAGGTGCTGCCGGCGTCAGCGCGGCAGACGTCGCCGCGCCACAAGGCCGGTGCTCAGCAGGCCGGTTAGGAACATGAGCGCTGTGCCAGGCTCTGGCACAGCGGATGCGTCGTTTTGGCCGCTGGCGGCGAGCAGCGTCGCGTCACCCAGCACATCGATGAAGGCCAGCGAGGTGTGGTCGGCGCTGACATCCATGGCCCAGCTCTGTGGCGTGAAGCCGCTCAGCCCGGTCCAGGCGAGGTTGCCCAGTGCGCCGATGTCCAGGCTTTGCAGCAAGGTGTAGGTCTGGCCGACTTGCAGGTGCAGGACGGTTGAAAGCAGGCGTGCATGGGGCGG
>JANNEX010000147.1:0-1966 GCA_031379155.1 Rubrivivax sp. | reverse complement strand
CGCCGTGTACAGCGTGTCGTTGATGAGCGTGCTCTTGCCCGAACCGCTGACTCCCGTCACGCAGGTGAGCAGCCCCACAGGTATCTCCACATTGACGTTATGCAAGTTGTTGCCACGCGCGCCCACGATGCTCAATCTGAACGGCGCCGAGCCAAAACCGCTGGCCGCGCGGCGGCGCTTGGGCACCTCGATGCGCAGCACGTTGGCCAAGTATTTGCCGGTCAGTGAGTTGCCGTTGTCGGCCACTTCTTGCGGCGTGCCTTGGGCCATGACCTGGCCACCGTGCACACCGGCGCCGGGGCCCATGTCCACCACGTGGTCGGCAGCGCGGATCATGTCTTCGTCGTGCTCGACCACCAGCACGCTGTTGCCCAGGTCGCGCAGGTGGCGCAGGGTGGCGATGAGCCTTTCGTTGTCGCGCTGGTGCAGCCCTATGCTGGGCTCGTCCAGCACGTACATGACGCCGCTCAGGCCACTGCCGATCTGGCTGGCCAGACGTATGCGCTGGGCTTCGCCGCCGGACAGCGTGTCGGCGCCGCGGTCCAGGCTCAGGTAGCTCAAGCCCACGTCGTTCAAGAAGCGCAGCCGGCTGCGGATTTCACGCACGATCTTGTCGGCGATTTCGCCCTTGGCGCCGACGAGCTTGAGGGTTTCGAAGTAGGCCAGCGCGTGTGCCAGCGTCGCGTGTTCCACCTCGTAGATGGGCTTGCCTTTGACGAGCGTGCCTTCGGTGCCGGCCTGTTGCAAGAAGACATGCCGCGCTTCGCGGCGCAAGCGCGAGCCTTCGCATTGCACGCAGGGTTTGGCGGCCTGGTAACGCGCCAGGTCGTCGCGCACCGCCACCGAATCGGTCTCACGAAAGCGGCGTTCGAAGTTGGGCAGGATGCCTTCGAAAGGGTGGCTGCGTTTGACCTGCCGTGATTTGCCGCGCGCGCCTTCGGCTTCGTAGACAAATTCGATGTCAACGTCGCCCGAGCCGTGCAGCAATACTTTCTGCGCGCTGGCGCTCAATTGATCGAATGCGGTCTCGGTGTCAAAGCCGTAATGTTTGGCCACACTTTGCAGCAGCGAATGCGTGTAGCTGTTGCGTCGGTCCCAGCCCTTTACGGCGCCGGCGGCCAGGCTCAGGCTGGGGAAGGCGACCACGCGTTCTGCGTCAAACACCGTCACCTGGCCCAGGCCGTCGCAGGCCGGGCAGGCACCCACGGGAGAGTTGAAACTGAACAGGCGCGGCTCAAGTTCACTCAGTGAATAGCTGCACACGGGGCAGCCAAATTTGCTGCTGAACAAGTGTTCTTTGCCGCTGTCAACCTCCAGCGCCACGGCACGGCCTTCGGCAATGCGCAGGCTGGCTTCGAAGCTTTCGGCCAGGCGCTGTTTCACATCAGGCTTGCTGCGCAGGCGGTCGATAACGACGTCGATGTCGTGCTTTTCGTTTTTCTTCAACTTGGGCAGGGCGTCGGCCTCGACGACATCGCCGCGCTTGCCGTCGTTGCCGATGCGAAAGCGCACATAACCGCGCGCTTGCATGTCTTCAAACAGCTCGGTGAATTCGCCTTTGCGATCGCGCACCACCGGCGCCAGGATCATCAGGCGCGTGTCTTCGGGCAGTGCCAGCACGGCGTCCACCATCTGGCTCACACTTTGCGCTTGCAGCGCCAGGCCGTGATCAGGGCAGTGCGGGGTGCCGGCGCGCGCGTACAGCAAGCGCAGGTAGTCGTGGATTTCAGTGATGGTGCCCACGGTGCTGCGTGGGTTGTGGCTGGTGGCTTTTTGTTCGATGCTGATGGCCGGGCTCAGGCCTTCAATGACATCCACATCGGGCTTGTCCATGAGCTGCAAAAACTGGCGCGCGTAGGCGCTCAGGCTTTCGACATAACGGCGCTGGCCTTCGGCATACAGGGTGTCAAAAGCCAGGCTGCTTTTGCCCGAACCCGACAGGCCGGTGATGACCACCAGCGCGTGT
>JANNEX010000046.1:0-14307 GCA_031379155.1 Rubrivivax sp. | reverse complement strand
CGCCGACACTGACTTTGTGCAGCCGGCGGCTTCGGTGCCGGGCCCCTTACGTGAACTCAGGTTGGAACGTGCGCTGGTGCCCGACGCCGAACAGGCCGCGGCCTTGGCGCGCCGCGCCGTATGGCGAGTGGGTGCTGTGCGTGGCCTGGCCATGCTCAACGACGCCGATGCGCGCGGCGCCCACAGCGGCATCGCAGCCGAGTACACCGAACATGTGGCCAGCCGTATTGGCGTGGGTGTCGAGGTGGTGGCCTTTGACAGCGTGGCTGAGATGCTGGACGCGTTGCGCAGCGCGCGCATCGACTTCGTGCCCTTCCTCACCCCTACGCCAGAACGTTCGCGTGAATTTGTTTTCTCCACGCCCTACCTGGAAATGCCCTACATGCTGCTGGCGCGCAGTGATGCACCGCTGTTCTGGGACCTGGGCAGCCTGCGTGGCAAACGCCTGGCGCTGGCCCTGCAGCACCCTTTGCGGCCACTGCTGGCGCAGCGCTACCCCGAAGTGCAAGTGGTGGACGCGCGCAACGGCAACGAGGCCATGGACATGGTGGCGCGCGGTGACGCAGACGCGGCAGTCGAGGTCAAACTTTTTGCCAACCTGCGCATCAACGGCGACCCGGGTGCACAGCTGCGCGTGTTGGCGCCAGTGGAGGATTTGCCGGCCCGTTTTGCTTTTGCCAGCGGCCCTGAAAACGCATCGCTGATTCCACTCATCAACCGCGCGCTGGCCGAGGTCAAGCCCGCCGAGGCCGAACGCATGTTGCGCCGCTGGGTGGCCACGGATCAAGACCCGCCCTTCCCGTGGCGCAAGTATCTGCCCGTGCTGAGCGTCAGTGTGATCGCCTTGCTGACCCTCATTGGGGGCACGCTGTGGTGGACGCGCCGCCTGGCGCGCGAAGTGCAGGCCCGCAGGCGTGCCGACGCGCAGCTCGATGATGTGGGCCGTGCCCTGCCCGGCGTGGCCTTTCGCTACACCATAGACCCGGGCACGGGCTTTCGCGGCTCTTTCTATTCGTCGGGGGCCGAGGCTTTTCTGGGCCTGACCCCTGTGCGCGACAAGCCACTGCTGGACCTGATGTCCACGCGCATGCCGCCCGATCAGGCTGCCGCCGCATTGGCACTGCAATCGGCATGCGGGCGCAGCGGCAAGCCCTTTCACTTCACCGGCCAATACCGGCACCCCGACGGCCGCGCCCTGTGGTTGAAGGTTGAAGTGCAGCAGCGTCGCGATGTGGGCGGCGCCGTCGTCTGGACCGGCTACATCGTCGACGTCAGTGCCGAAGCGCAACTGCAACAGCGCCTGAGCGACGAAGCGCGTGAGCGCCATCTGCTGCTGGCCTCGGCCAGCCATGAGTTGCGTGCGCCCACGCACACCTTGTCGCTGGCGCTGGAGTCGATCACGCCCGAAGGTGTGGCGGCCGCTCATGGCGACGCTTTGCGCATTGCCAAAGACGCGTCGCGCACGCTGGCGCGATTGCTTGACGACGTGCTTGACGCTGCGCGCATCCAGGCTGGCCATCTGGAGCTGAGGCCGCAAAAATTTGCCCTGGCGTCGCTGATTGAGCCGCTGCGCATGGCCTATCTCGGCGTGGCTTCGTCCAAGTCGCTGGCCTTTGAGTGCCGCGTGGCGAGCGGCGTGCCAACGCACTTCCACCAAGACCCGGTGCGGCTGCGCCAGGTACTGACCAATCTGCTGAGCAATGCCTTCAAGTACACGCAACAGGGGTCGGTGACTTTGGCGGTGAGCATGGCCGCAGGTGCGCCCGCACAGCTCATCTTTGAAGTCAGCGACACCGGCAGCGGCATCAGCGCCGAGCGCCAGGCCAGCTTGTTTGAGCCCTTTGCCGGTGTGCCCACCCTGCCCAGCAGCAGCGGCCTGGGGCTGTCCATCTGCCAACGCCTGGTGCAGGCCATGGGCGGCAGCATGGCGGTGCGCAGCCAGGTGGCCGGCGGCACCCAGGTCAGCGTCAAGCTGCCTGAGGCGCAGCGGCTGGCGCGGCCGCAACCGGTGCGCGAACACGGCGTGGTTTTGCTGTGCGATGACGACGCCGTCTCGCGCATGTTGCTCGCCCAAGCCCTTAGGGCAGCGGGCCACAGCGTGGTCGAAGTCGACGATGGCGCCAGCGCTTTGCAGCGCTGGCGCCAGGGCGACGTGCGCGTGCTGGTCACCGACTTGCGCATGCCGGGCCTGGACGGCGCGGCTTTGATCCAGGCCATCTGCCTGGCTGAAGCCGACCAGGCCCAGCGCACGGCCATCATCGTTTGCTCGGGCGACCGGGTGGCGCCGCCTGAACCCGGCGCTGGCTCTGGCGCTTCTTTGGCCGACGCCCATCTGGTCAAGCCCGTTGAAGTGCAAAGCCTGCGCTCGGCGCTGGACGCACTGGGCCAGCCTTCGCCTTCGACACAGCCCGCGTGAGTTTTACACGCAACTCCCCCGCGTCTGCGGGGGGAAGGGCGCTTGCGGCGCGTGCGCCAATGGCAGCCAATGGGGCCCCATCTGCAACAGGGAGTTCTTTGATGAAACGAATCGTCTCCGCCCTCACCCTGGCCGCCGCTGGCGTGCTGCCCCTGATGGCGCAAGCCAACATCATCCCGGGCAACTGGAACTTGCTCAGTTCCACGGGCTCGTATGGCGCCTTGCGTGCCGGTTCTATCTGGGCGCCAGCGCCGCCCCTGGCCAGCCAGTCCAGCGTAGTGGACAACGCCTTCCTGGCTGAGGGTACGCAGTGGAACCTGGGCACCTGGTGGTGGGACCAAGACCCCACGGTCAACGGCACCTACTCAGTGCCCATGGGCATTCGCATCGATCTCAACGCCATGTACACCATCGACCGTTTTGTCGTGCAGGCCGACGACAACGACACCTACCAGCTGGACTACTGGGACGGCAGCGCCTGGCAAAGTGCTTTCAGCGTCGCCCAGTCCAGTGGCGGCGGCATGCGCACGCGCGACTCAGGCATCCAGGGCAGCATCACCACCAACCAGTTGCGTTTTTACGCCACCGGTGGCGACAACTACTACTCGGTGTCTGAGATTCAAGCCTTTGCGCCCAGCCGCGTGCCAGAGCCACAAAGCCTGGCCCTGGTGGCCCTGTGCCTGGGCGCCGCAGGCCTGGCCAGCCGGCGCACCAAGGTTTAGCGCGCTGACCTGGCAAACGCAGGCCCCGGCCCCACGACCGATGCACAATGCATCGGTCGTGTGACCGCCGCGCTTGGCGGTCTTGCTGCTTCCCTTGACCCAAGCTTCCAAAACCCAATCTGGCGCCCTTGCCAGCCTCACGCTAGCTGCTATCGGTGTCGTTTACGGCGACATCGGCACCAGCCCGCTGTATGCCCTGAAGCAGATCTTCGCTGTCGGGCGTGTGCCACTCACGCCCGACAACGTGCTGGGCATTTTGTCGCTGGTGTTTTGGACCTTGACGATCGTGGTCTCGCTCAAGTACGTGGTGCTCATTCTGCGTGCTGACAACAACGGCGAAGGCGGCCTCATCGCCATGCTGGCCCTGGCTTCGCAGGCCGTGAAATCCAATCCGGCCCTGCGCACACGCCTGCTGCTGCTGGGCATCTTTGGCACCGCCGTTTTTTTTGGTGACGGCGTGGTCACGCCAGCCGTTTCGGTGCTGGGCGCGGTAGAGGGCCTGGAAGTGGTGGCGCCTGGCCTGCACCCCTACATCGTGCCTATCAGCCTGGTGGTGCTGACGCTGCTGTTTTTTGTGCAGCGCTTTGGCACCGGCGGCATCGGCAAGTTTTTCGGGCCTGTCACCGTGGTCTGGTTCCTCGTCATCGCGGCTTTGGGCTTGCTGCATGTGGCCGACAACCCGTCGGTCATGTGGGCCATGCTGCCCCATCACGCCATTCGCTTCATCCTCAACCAGCCCGGCGTGGCCTTTGTCGTGCTTGGTGCCATGGTCTTGTGCGTGACCGGCGCCGAGGCCCTGTATGCCGACCTGGGCCACTTCGGCAAACGTCCCATTCGCCTGGCCTGGTTTGGGCTGGTCATGCCGGCGCTGGTGCTCAACTACTTTGGCCAGGGCGCGCTGTTGTTGGTGCGGCCCGAGGCCGTGCGCAACCCCTTTTACGAGATGGCGCCGACGTGGATGCTGATCCCGCTCATCCTGCTGGCCACGGCAGCGGCAGCCATCGCTTCACAAGCGCTGATCTCGGCGGCCTTTTCGGTCACCAAGCAGGTCATTCAACTGGGCTATTTGCCGCGCCTGCGCCTGCTGCACACCAGCGTGCGCGAGACTGGGCAGATCTACGTGCCCTTTGTGAACTGGGCCCTGTATGTCTTTGTCGTGATCGCGGTGGTCATGTTCGGCTCCAGCGACGCCTTGGGTGCGGCCTACGGCATTGCGGTGACCATCGACATGACCATCACCACCGTGCTGACCTTTTACGTCATCCGCTGGGCTTGGAAGTTGCCCTTGGTCTTGTGCGTGGCGGCCACCGGGTTTTTCTTTGTTGTCGACGGCGTGCTCTTGGCGGCCAACGTCATCAAGGTCTTCGAAGGCGGCTGGTTCCCGCTGGCCATCGGCCTGGTCATGTTCGTGCTGATGACCACCTGGAAGGCCGGCCGGCGCTTGATGGCCATGCGCTTGCGCGACGAAGCGCTGGATCTCAAGCCCTTCCTCGAATCCATCTTCATCAGCCCGCCGCTGCGCGTGTCGGGCACGGCGGTATTCCTGGGCGCCGAGTCAGGCTCAACGCCTTTTGCGTTGCTGCACAACCTCAAGCACAACAAGGTGCTGCACGAGCAAAACCTGTTTGTCACCGTGCTGCACCATGAGGTGCCGTGGATAGGCTTTGACAAGCGCTGCCAGGTCGACAGCCTGGGGCACGACTGCTGGCAGGTGACGCTGCACTTTGGCTTCAAGAACGACCCCGACGTGCCCGAGGCACTCAAGCTGCTGGCCGGCCGCGGTGTCCTGCTTGAAGACATGGAGACCAGCTACTTCCTCAGCCGTGACACGGTCATCCCCACCTTTGGCGGCGGCATGGCCATGTGGCGCGAGAAGCTGTTTGCCAGCATGCACCGCAACGCGGCGGGTGCCGCCGACTTCCTCAACCTGCCCACCAACCGCATCGTTGAGCTGGGCACCAAGGTTGAAATCTGAGCCGGTTCAGGAGGCCGTCAGACGGCTATCAGGCGGCCTCACGCAGCCATCACGCAGCCATCACGCAGCCATCACGCAGCAAGTAATTGGCTGAACAGCGGGTCGTGCCGCGTGCGCGGGCGGTAGGCGCCCAGGCGCTTGGCGATCTCGGCAATGTGCTCAGGCGTGGTGCCGCAGCAGCCGCCGGCGATGTTGAGAAAGCCGGCGCGTGCAAATTCTTCCATCAGAGCACCGGTGACATCGGGCGTTTCGTCAAAGCCGGTTTCGCTCATGGGGTTGGGCAGGCCGGCATTGGGGTAGCAGCTGACAAAAGTGTCGGGTGCCACCTTGCTCAGCTCTTCGATGTAGGGCCGCATCACGGCCGCACCCAGGGCGCAGTTCAGGCCCACGGCCAGCGGTCTGGCGTGGCGCACCGAATGCCAGAAGGCAGCCACGGTCTGGCCGCTGAGGATGCGGCCCGAAGCGTCGGTGACAGTGCCTGAGATGACCACCGGCAGGCGCTGGCCGCTGTCGTGCATCAACTCGTCCAGCGCAAAGATGGCGGCCTTGGCGTTGAGCGTGTCGAAGATGGTTTCCACCAGGAACAGATCGCAGCCGCCTTCAAGCAAACCTTCGGCCTGTTCGCGGTAGGCGTCGCGCAACTCATCAAAGCTGACGTTGCGCGCACCGGGGTCGTTCACGTCGGGGCTGATGCTGGCGGTGCGCGGCGTGGGGCCCAGGGCGCCGGCCACAAAACGCGGCTTATCGGCGGTGCTGTGAAGGTCAGCGGCACGGCGGGCAATCTGTGCCGCCGCGACATTCATCTCGCGCGCGATGTGGCCCAGGCCATAGTCTTCCTGGGCGATGCTCGTCGCGCCAAAGGTGTTGGTCTCCAGGATGTCGGCGCCAGCGGCCAGGTACTGGCTGTGAATTTCCTCGATGACATCGGGCCGTGTCAGCACCAATAGATCGTTATTGCCTTTGAGGTCTTTGGCATGGGTGGTGAAACGTGTGCCACGAAAATCGGCCTCGCTCAGCCGGTGGCGCTGGATCATGGTGCCCATGGCGCCGTCAATGATGGCGATGCGCTGCTGCAAAATGGCAGCCAGGGCCGCGCCCCTTGTGTAGGCCAGCTTGGGCTCGGATGTGGAAGCGTTCATGCCCCAATTGTAGGAAGCCCGCCAAAGCCCTGTCCATGAAGCACCTGACCCCTCGTCAAGCCTGGCAACTGCTGCAAGATCAGGCGCAGACACAAACGCCAGCGCTGTTTGTGGACGTGCGCATGGAGATCGAATACCTCTACGTTGGCCACCCGCCCGGCGTGGTGCACATTCCCTGGTACGAATACCCCGAGATGAAGGCCCACCCGCATGACTTCGTGGAGCAAGTGCGCCGCGAAGGTGGCCAGCCTGACGAGCCGGTGGTGTTGATTTGCCGCTCGGGCAAACGCACAGTGGAGGCCGGCGAAGCATTGGAGGCGGCGGGCTTCATGCAAGTGGTCAACGTGCTGCACGGCTTTGAGGGCGAGCTGGATGAACACTTCCAGCGCGGGCGCCTCAACGGCTGGCGCCACGACGGGCTGCCCTGGGAGCAGCTTTAGGCCGACTACAAAGCGCGGTACTTGCGCCTGCGCTTGCGCCGTTTGGGCAACACCAGTTCGACGCCGCCGCTGCGCCGGCGGCTGTGGCCAGCGCGGTTTCTCAAAGCCAGGTCAAGCGCCAAGATGGCCAGCACGGTGGGCACCAGCGCCCCGGCCACCAGGCAGACCCAGGTCGACGCCGCCTGGCGTTGGTAGACCGAGCCCACCTGCGACAGCAAGGCCACCGAAGCGGTTACCACTTCCTGGCCGGCGATGAGGCTGAGCGACACGAGGGCGGCTGCGCCCACGCGCCACAAGGTCTTGCGCGCACCTTCGCTGCTGGCGTCGGAATAGGCCAGCCACAGCGCGGCCGTCATGCCCAGCGTGGTGATCGCAGCCGCCACGCCAAGCAGCTCAAAACTCCAACGGATGCCGGGGCGCAAGCCGGCGGCCAGAATCCAACCGGCTTGCACCGCCACGGCCAACAGGCCCAGCCACAGGCCGCAGCCGATCAGCGCCCACCAGTTCTGCTTGCGCGCCAACCAAAACGCGGCGGGCAAGGTGCCCACCATGGGGCCCAGCACGAGTGCGGGAATGAAAAACCAGTTGTAGCCCAGCTTGAACGACAAGGCCTCGGCGGCCAGCGCCAGTGGCATCGCTGAGGTGATGCCAACCCCCAAAGCTGCGCCTGCCAAAAAGATGGGGCCCAGCTGTTGGCGCCAGCCAGCTTCGTTTTGGGCCCGGCGCAGCCAGCCCACAAAAAGGTAAGCTGCCAGCAATGCCACCAGCGCGGCTGCCAGCCAAAGCAGCATGGACGATTCACCAGTGGGTGTCGGTGTCATGGGTGGGTTGAGCTGCGGGGGGCAACCGCAATGGCTGGGCGGACATCATCGCATCAGACAGGGCCAATGACTGCCAAACCTTGGTCCTGCCTAAGAGGGAATAAGTCGCTGCGAAGGCCCCTGGCTTGTGCTGGTGCAGCCGCCAACGCCTACAAAGGCGCATGCGCCGTGGGGTCAAACAACGAGGGCCTGAACATCGAGCCGGCGATGGATCCTTCACCGCTGGCCCACAAGGCCAACATTCTGGCTGTCATGGGCTTGGCAAAGAGATAACCCTGCAACTCGTCACAGCCCATTTGCACCAGTTGGTCACGCTGGGTTTCGGTTTCGACACCTTCGGCCACCACGCGCAGCTGCAACGAATGGGCCATCTGGATGACGGCACGCACGATGCTGCGCGCGTCTTCACTGTTTTCCAAGTCGGTGACGAAGGCGCGGTCGATCTTGAGCTCGGCGGCAGGAAGTCGGCGCAGCGCGGCCAGACTGGAGTGCCCGGTGCCGAAGTCGTCAATGGACACATGCAAGCCGGCCTGGCGCAGCCGCTCAAAGGCCTGGCGCGTGACGGTGGTGTCTTCCATGGCCACGGTCTCGGTGATCTCGCAGGTCAGCCGCCCCGGCGGAATCTGGTGGCGCCGCAACGAGTCTTCAATCTCATCGACAAACTCGGCGCGCCGCAGCTGGTGCCCCGAAATGTTGACCGCCAGCCGCATGCGCAGCCCTGACTCACGCCACTGCGCAGCCTGGCGGCAGGCCTCTTCGATCACCCACTGACCTATGCCGACGATGAGGCCGTGGCGTTCAGCCAAAGGCACAAACACAGTCGGGCTGACCATGCCGCGTTTGGGGTGCTGCCAGCGCAGCAGCGCTTCAGCGGCGCCCACTTGCAGGCTGGCGGCGTCCACCTTGGGTTGGTAGTACAGCTGCAGCTCGTGGCGCGCCACCGCCAAGCGCAGGTCTTGCAGCAATTCAGCCTGGTCGCGCGTGTTGGCGCCCATGGCCGGGTTGTAGTGGGCGTGGCCCGCGCCACCGCCGTGTTTGACGCTGCGCATGGCCAGCGCCGCGTGGGCCATCAGGCGCGTGCGCGCACCGTCATCGGGATAGGCCGCCAGGCCTATCGATGTGCTGACTTGCAAGAGCATGGCCTCGACGCAGAAGTCTTGCGCCAGCGCCTGTTGCAGCGCTTGGGCGCGGCTGGCGCCCTCTGGCGCGTCGTCTTGCTCGCCTGGCAAGAGCACGACAAATTCATCGCCACTGACCCGTGCAGCCAAACCGTCGGGTGCAGCGATGGCCGTCAGGCGCTTGGCCACTTCGACCAGCAGAGCGTCACCCACACGCGGGCCGTAGCCTTCGTTGACGGCGCGGAAGTTGTCCAGTCCGACATAGAGCAAGGCCAGCTTGCCACGGTCGCGGTCAGCCGCGAAGGCCAGGCTTTCCATCTGGGTGTCGAATTCAGAGCGTGTCAGCAAGCCGGTGAGCGGGTCGCGCTGCTGCAGTTCGCTCAGCCGTGAGTGCGCGGTGTCCAGGCGCGCGCCCAGGGCGCGGCGAAGGTGGCGGCCCTGCAGCCACAAGCCCACCACAGCGCAGGCCAAAGCCAGGCTCAACGCCGACATCAAGGCCAAACCGTGGCCTTGCCAAAACAATGAAATGTCTGCGCCGAAAGAGCCCATGCGAAGCTTATCGGCAGCCCGCGCGGCACTCTGAAGGCCCGCGATGTGGGGCGCGGCGGCTCAGTGCGTGAAGCCGATGCCGCGGCGCTGGCGCACTTCAGGCTTGACGCGGTGTTCGCCTTCCAGCTGCGACAAAAATTCGTCAGGCGTGAGCGTGGCGGCCAAGATCTCCACCTGGCGCTGCACAGCGGCAAAGTCGCCTGGCACCAGTTGGTCCAGCACGGCCAGCCGGCTGCGGTGTTCGGCGCTCAGCAGCCCAGCGTCGCCACCCAGTGCTTCGGCGGTGAACATGCGCAGGCGTTGCTCAGCCGTCAGCGGCTGAAAGCGAATCTTGAAGGTGAAGCGGCGCAGTGCTGCTTCGTCCAGCTCTTCAAACAGGTTGGTGGTGCAGATGAAGATGCCGGCAAAGCGCTCCATGCCTTGCAGCATTTCATTGACTTCGGTGATCTCGTAATTGCGTTCGGCCAGACGACGGCTGCGCAAGAAGCTGTCGGCTTCGTCGAGCAGCAGCACGGCGTTTTCGGTGCTGGCTTCTTCGAACATCTTGGCCATGTTCTGCTCGGTCTCGCCCACGTACTTGCTGGCGATGTCGCTGGTCTGGCGGATCATCAGCGGCCGCTGCAAGCTGCGCGCAATGTGCTCGGCCAGCGCCGTCTTGCCCGTGCCCGGCGCGCCGTGCAAGCAAATCGTGCCGTGGCCACGCCGCTCCAGCGCCTGCACGATGCGCGGCACTTCAAAGCGCGACTCGATGTTCAGCAGCGACAGGTCGTACTCAGTCACCACCACACGCGCGCCACGTTCGGGCTTGGCGCCGCCCAGGGCTTTGTCGGCGTTGGCCAATTGGCGTTCTATCAGCGCTTCAAAGGCGGCCGGCTCACCCGCTTCGCCTTGGGTCAGGCGCGCGAAACGGACGGCGGTGCGAATCTGCGCCGGTGTGAGTGCGCGCCGCTCTGACAGCTTGGCCGCAAAGCCTTCATTGACCACCGCGCCGGCCAGCGCGCGTGTCACCAGGCCTTCACGCGCGCCCGGCGGTGGGCTTTTGAGCAGCAGGTGGTACTGAAAGCGGCGCCGAAACGCGGGGTCGATTTGCTCGATGCGGTTGGTGATCCAGATCACCGGCACCGGGTTGGTTTCCAGGATCTGATTGACCCAGGCTTTGCCGCTGACGCTGCTGCTCATGCCGGCTGGCGCGGCGTCGCTGCTGTCCAGCCGCGCCATGATTTGCGCGGCTTCGCCGCTGATGGGCGGGAATACATCCTCCACCTCGTCAAACAGCAGCGCCACCTCGGGGCTGGCCTTGAGAAAAACCTGGCTGATCTGCAAGCTGCGGTAGCGGTCGCGGCCCGACAGACTATTGCCGTCGCGGTCGGCGTTTTCAACTTCATACAGGCTCAGGCCTGCGGCTGCGGCGCAGACTTTGGCGAGTTCTGTTTTGCCCGTGCCGGGCGGGCCGTAGAGCAGCACGTTGACACCGGCCTCTTTGCGCAGCGTGGCGTTTTTCAGCAGCGCCACCATGACCTTCACGTCGTCATCGACAAAGGCAAAGTCGCTGGTTTGCAAGTCGCTTTTGGGCACGGGCCGCGTGAACACCGCCATCAATTCGCCTGGCGCACGGTACTCGCGCATCAGCACCGGTGGCAGTTGTTCGCTGACCTTCATCAGGTCGGCCAGATCGGTGATGTTCTGTTCAGAGATCAGGTTCTCGACCATGCCTATGCGTTCCAGGCGCGAACCCGCGCGCAAGGCCTCGGCCACTTCACCAGCTTCGACACCGGCCACCGCAGCCAGCGCGGCGTAGGCTTCTTGTGCGTTGCTGACCTTGAACTCGACCAGCAGCCCGCGCAGGTCACGCTGGTAGCGCGCCAAGGTGCCGTAGAGCAGCAGCGCACGTTCGGCGGGGTTGAGTTGCAGCAGCCCAGCCAGCGCGTCGATGTTCTTTTGCACCAGCGTCGACTCTTTTTTCAGCCGCCGCGCCAGCCAGTCGCAACTGGTGGCCAGCACCGTCAGCAAGTCTTTGGGCGCGTCCTTGATGTACTCGTCGATGTAGAAAAACAGCGTGCCTTCTTCATAGGGGCCACGCCAGGGACCGTGGCGTTCGATGAAGGCTTCATCGCTCAGCGCTTCATGGCCCTTCCACTGCGCATTGCCTTTGCAGCGCGTTTGCAAAAAACCGCGCACACGCGCCAGCACGGGCGCCGGCCACACCAGATGGCGGCCAACGAGTGCGAGCAGGCTGTTCCAGTCGCGCCGCAGGTTGAAGCGTCCGGCCTGGCGCAGCGTGAGCGTGAGCACGAAGTGCGAGCACAGCACGTCCATCACCGGCGCCTCGGCCAAGGCGGGGGACAGCAGACAACGCGAATCGGCTAAGGCACGGGCCATGGTGAACACCTTTGGTGGCGTTGATCTTGGCCCACCACAGGCCACTGCACAAGCCCCGCTGCGGTGTGTCTTGCAACAGGCGCGTCAGTGCAGCGCCACCGGCTGGTGGGCCAGGCCCGTGAAGCCGGCGATGAATTCGTCGAACTTCTCTTCGCTGGGTTCTTGCTGCACCAGCGCCTCAACGCCACGCTTGAAGAAATCGGCGACAGCGCCCTGCAAATAAATCTCTTTGCGCGCGAGCTTGTCCACGATCTCGTAGCCGCCACGCGCAGGCGCGTCGCTGCCCACGTCTTGTTCGACGCTGTATTGCACAACGACGTAGCTGTCCGAGTTGTAGAGCATCTGCATGGCGGTGAACCTCCAGGGCGCCAGTTGGGGCAGCCTTGCCAGCATTTCAAGGGCCTTGCAGTTCTTGCAGACGAAACTCGGTGCCTTCGCCGCTGGCGCGCACCAGCAAAAAGGCTTGCGCGGGCAGGTAGTGGCGCGCTGGGTCCAGCCAGACCTGCACTTGAGTGTCATAGGGCCGGCGCGGCTCGCGGATAAGGTGCACGGCGTCAGCCACGGTCCCTATGGGCAGTTGCAGCGTGACCCGGCCCAGCACGGTAAAGGTCCAGACTTCGGCGTCGCCGCGTGTGCCCACCACCCACATTGAAACCTGCGCGTCCTCTTGCGCCAGGGCCGGGTTGGCGGCCACCACGCTGGCCAGTTGCACCATCCAGCTCAAGCGGTCTTGGCCACCGGCGATCAAGGGGTGTTGAGTCGTCGGCCCGCTGAAGGTCACGATGCCTTTGTCGCGCTGGAAATTGGCCGCACGCACTTCACGGCCGCGCCGGCTTTCGGTGTAGCGCAGGGGTGCGATGCCGGCGCCATCAAAGCCACCCTGGCTGGACCAGGCCAGCACAGCCACGCCAAAAGCCTGACCTTGCAGCGACAAGGCGTAGCTGTCCTGCTGCGGTCGCCAGTTCAGCGTGGCAGAGCCGCCGGCCAGGCCGCGGCGCAGCTCAAAGACCAGGCTCAGCGGTGGCGGCAATAGGGTGGCGTATTGCGGCAGCGTCAGGCCACCGGGGTCGGGTGTGGCTTCGGATTCGGTCGCGGGCTGGGCAGGCGGCATTGGCGCAACGGCCGGCACGGGTGCTGTCGGGGCTGTCTGCAGTGGCTGCGCCTGGGGCCCGCGCGCGGCAGTGGCCGGGGGCGTGGCCGCTGCGGCGCGTGGCGCCGGCACGCTCGCGTCTGCGACGATGCGCCGCACCTGCACCACCCGTGGCGGCTGTGCGCGCCAGCCCGGCCCTGGCGCCTGCGGCACCAGGCCCAGCAGCAGCGCATGCACCAGCAGCACGCTGGCCGCCACAGCGGCTGCGCCACGCTGGCGCGGGCGCACAAATCGACTCAGGAATCTACTCAAGACAAAGGGGAAGGGGCGGGGCGGGGTCACCCCACAATACTGCCATCCCTGCACCCCGCCGCGCCCGCCGGACGCACCCCAAGAATGAAACTTGCCACCCTCAAGGACGGCTCACGCGACGGCCTGCTGGCCGTCGTCTCACGCGACCTGAGCAGCGCGCACTTCGCCACCGGCATGGCCACCACGTTGCAACAGGTGCTGGACGACTGGAACTTTGTCTCGCCGCAACTCGAAGACCTGTACGCCACGCTCAATGGTGGCAAAGCGCGGCACGCTTTCAGCTTCGATGCACGGCACTGCATGGCGCCGCTGCCAAGGGCCCATCAATGGGCTGACGGCTCGGCCTACTTGAACCATGTGGAGTTGGTGCGCAAGGCACGTGGCGCCGAAGTGCCCGCCAGCTTTTACGAAGACCCGTTGATGTACCAAGGCGGCAGCGACGACTTTCTGGGCCCCTGCGACGACGCCGTGTTTGCCAGCGCCGAGTGGGGCATCGATTTCGAAAGCGAAGTCGCCGTGGTCACTGGCGATGTCGACATGGGCACCGCACCCGACGCCGCGCTGGAGGCTGTGCGCCTGCTCATGCTGGTCAATGACTGGACCTTGCGCAACCTGATCCCGGCCGAATTGGCCAAGGGTTTTGGTTTCTTGCAAAGCAAGCCCGCCACCGCCTTCAGCCCCGTGGCCGTGACCCCAGACGAGCTGGGCGCGGCCTGGCAAGGCGGCCGTGTGCACTTGCCACTGCACAGTGTCTGGAACGGCCACACCGTGGGCCAACCCGATGCCGGCCCCGAGATGACTTTCCACTTCGGCCAGTTGATTGCGCACGTGGCCAAGACACGCCGCTTGCGCGCCGGCAGCATCGTGGGCAGTGGCACGGTCAGCAACAAAGATGGGTCCAAAGGCTATTCCTGCGTGGCCGAAAAACGCGCCATCGAAACCATTGAAAGTGGCGCGCCGCAAACGGCTTTCATGCAGTCTGGCGACACCATCCGCATTGAGATGTTGGGCGCCGACGGCGCCAGCGTGTTTGGTGCGATCGCTCAACGTGTGGCCATGGCGGGGGTCTGAACCGTGACCGACATTCCGCCCTGGATGAAACACGGCACGGTGTGGATGCTGCTGGGCCTGGGCCTCTTCCTGGGCGTGCAGGCCTGGCAAATGCAGCAGCGCGCGACGCTGTTTGTGACTGACGGCCAGAGCATGGAAATTCGCCGTGGCCCTGATGGCCACTACCACTGGCCCGGCCGCATCGGCAGCGACAAACAGACGCGCGAAGTCGACTTCCTCGTCGACACCGGCGCCACCGGCACCGCCATCCCCCTGGCCATGGCGCGTGAACTGGG
>JANNEX010000026.1:0-1808 GCA_031379155.1 Rubrivivax sp. | reverse complement strand
GGCGCCAAAACCGATTCGGCGTCCACCGCGACCTTCAAGTCGCAACTCAACAAGGTCTACACCTGGTACACGGGCGGCTTCATCGCCTTTGTGTTGGCGCTGGCGGTGCTGGAGCAGATGGGTCTGCCCAAGAACTGGATTGGCTTCATCTTCCTGCTGGCCACCGTCGGCCTGTATGCCGGCATCGGCATCATGAGCCGCACGACAGACGCGGCCGAGTACTACGTCGCCGGCCGGCGCGTGCCGGCGCTGTACAACGGCATGGCCACGGGTGCTGACTGGATGAGCGCGGCCTCGTTCATCGGCATGGCCGGTACCGTGTACTTGTCGGGTTATGGCGGCCTGGCCTTCATCATGGGCTGGACCGGTGGCTACTGCCTGGTGGCACTGTTCCTGGCGCCCTACATGCGCAAGTTTGGCCAGTTCACGATTCCTGACTTTCTGGGTGCGCGTTATGAAGGCAACCTGCCGCGCTTCATTGGCATCATCGGCGCGATCCTGTGCTCATTCACCTATGTGGTGGCGCAGATTTATGGTGTCGGCTTGATCACCACGCGGCTGACCGGCTTTGCGTTTGAGATCGGCATTTTCGTGGGTCTGGGCGGCATCTTGGTGTGTTCTTTCCTGGGCGGCATGCGTGCCGTCACCTGGACCCAAGTGGCGCAGTACATCATCTTGATCGTGGCCTACATGGTGCCGGTGGTGTGGCTGTCGGTCAAACAAACCGGCATTCCCATTCCTCAGGCCATCTACGGCTTCCAGCTTGAGAAGATCACCGAGCGTGAAAAGCAACTGCGTGCCGACCCCAAGGAATTGGAAGTCATCGCGATCTTCAAGAAGCAAGCCGATGACCTGGGTGCCAAGCTCAAGGACATTCCGGCTGCGCTGGCCGTCGAGCGCGCTGCGGCGCAGGCCAAGGTGGACGAACTCAAGGCTGCCAACGCACCGCTGCAACAGGTCACCAACGCCGAGAAGGCCTTGGCCGGCCTGCCCAAAACTGATGCCGACGCC
Source organism: Rubrivivax sp. (assembly GCA_031379155.1). Taxonomy (GTDB): domain Bacteria; phylum Pseudomonadota; class Gammaproteobacteria; order Burkholderiales; family Burkholderiaceae_C; genus Rubrivivax. The sequence continues at coordinate 797 of JANNEX010000026.1, read as the reverse complement.
AAGACGGCCTGGACCGCAGCGCGTAGCGCCGCAGAAGGCCGCGCCAAGCCACTGGCCGGCATGCCTTCGCACGCCACGCAGTTCGCGGGTGACCCCAATGGCGACGCCAAGGCCAAGGACACCTTCGACACCTCACGGCGCAACTTCCTGGCCCTCATATTTTGTTTGATGGTGGGCACAGCGGCGCTGCCGCACATCCTGATGCGCTACTACACCACGCCATCAGTGAAAGAAGCGCGTGACTCGGTGACCTGGAGCCTGTTCTTCATCTTCTTGCTTTACTTCACGGCGCCTGCCTTGGCCGTGCTGGTGAAGTACGAGGTGTTCAATGTGCTGGTGGGCACGCCGTTTGACAAACTGCCGGCGTGGATCAGCAATTGGGCACGTGTCGACCCGGCCTTGCTGTCGGTCACCGACATCAACAAGGACGGCATCTTCCAGCTCGGTGAAATGCGCATCAGCGGCGACATCATCGTGTTGGCCACGCCAGAAATTGGTGGTCTGCCTTACGTGGTGTCGGGCATGGTGGCGGCGGGTGGTTTGGCGGCGGCGCTGTCCACCGCCGACGGCCTGCTGCTGACCATCGCCAACGCCCTGAGCCATGACCTGTACTACAAGATGATCGATCCCAATGCGCCGACGGCGCGGCGCGTGGCGATCTCCAAGGCGCTGCTGGTGGTGGTGGCACTGGCGGCGGCAGGTGTGGCGGCACAGAAGCCAGCGGACATCTTGTTCCTGGTGTCGGCGGCCTTCTCGTTTGCGGCGGCCACCTTCTTCCCGGTGCTGGTGCTGGGCAT
>JANNEX010000836.1:0-8967 GCA_031379155.1 Rubrivivax sp. | reverse complement strand
GCGCGTTCAATGCGCAGGCCTTTGCGCAGTTCCATGCCGGGCTGGTCAACCAGCGCGTGCACAGCCTGCCCGCGCTGGGTGTGCAGGTTGTCGTCGAAGGCCTGTTCCAGGTGGATCAGCCCGCACTGGCGCGGGCAGTAGGCCCAGTGCTGAAGGGCGGACAGCGGGATAGGGTCGGCATCGTCCATGGTCAGACTTGGGCCAGAGTCGCGCTGCGGAGAAAGCTTGCCGTTGATATCATCGGCATCACTTTGAGCCAACCGGGGTCCGTCATGGCCGACATCGTTCTGCGCAACCTGGAAGATGACTTGAAAGAAAAGCTGCGTCGGCGTGCTGCCGGAAACCAGCGGTCCATGAACGCCGAGTTGCGTGAAATCGTCAGTACCGCGCTGGCTCGGCCACGGCGCAGCAGTCCTGCTGAGCTGAAGCAGCTGGCCGCCGACATCCGCGCACTGAGCGCGGGGCGCCGCCAGACACCTTCTGAAGACCTGCTGCGCGAGAGCCGCGACCAGCGATGAAGTGGGTGGTTGACGCCAGCGTGGCCGCCAAGTGGTTGGCGCCAGAACCCGACACGCCCCAGGCCGAGTCCCTGCTTGCAGACGACCTGATCGCGCCTGACCTGCTGTATGCCGAGGTGGGCAATATCCTGTGGAAAAAACAACTGCGCGGCGAGATGGACGGCGCCACAGCGCAGGTGGGCGCGCGCTGGTTGCTGCAGGTGCCGTTGCAGGTGCACGACAGCGCCAGTCTGCTGGCCGATGCACTGGCACTTGCGCTTCAATTGCAGCACCCGGCCTATGACTGCTTCTACCTGGCGCTGGCCCAGCGGCTTGATGCGCCGCTGGTGACTGCGGACAAGCGGCTTCATGCACGGTGCCAGGCGGTGGATGCGGCAGGGTTGGGGGCGCGGGTGCGCTTGCTGGCTGACATCTGAAGTCAGTCGCAGGCCTGGTGCTGACTTCCAGCCAACATCAACAGCGGCGCAAAAGTGTGACGCCGGAAGCGGCGGTTACCTCATCGCCAACGGCTAGGGCCTTGCCGTCGAACGTCACCTCATAGGCGGCGATGTCACGAGCCGGGGCGGTTGGCTCGCGGTTGACAACGACCAGCCTGTCGAACAGCGCATGCGCATGCGCGTTGCCGAGGTCGGTCGAATGCTTGAACACATAAAGGCCGCGAGTCGCCATCTGGCCGCGTGCGGCTGAGCGGTCGTGTTCAAACATGTCTTCCAGCGCCTTGAAGAACAGTTCAAGGTCGTCGCCTGAGAAGCCGGTCTGTTTGGCGAGGAAGGACGAGACGAAGCCGTGCGAGCGGTACAGACCGTAGGGCACGGTGTGCTTGCGGCCCATGGTGCGGTTGTCGCCGTCCTGCTTCTCGGCCTCAGCCTCCGTGGCCACGGCCATGCGGGTGATCGAGTGTTCACTGGCCACGATGGGGTCTAGCGAGCGGGCGAAGGTCATTTGCACCGGGCCGCGCACCTGACCGCAATTGACACCGGTGGACATGACTGCCCCGAAGGTGCGAACGTCATAGAAATTCTTGCAGATCCATTCACGCGCCTTCTCGACGCTGTCGGCGCTGCCTTTGCGTTTTCTCTTGGCGTCCTTGTCGTCGCCGCCCAATTCCGCGCTGGCGCCGATGGCTTCATAGGCGGCGCGATGCGTGCGTTCCAGCACTGCTTTTTCCTTGATGTAGATGTCGTAGGGCGGAGCGCAGTCTTTCACCAGGCCGACGTAGTTGCGCACCTTGCGCTTGAGCGACACATCGGTCACCAGGCCGTGCCCGGTCTCGGCGTCCAAGCGGGGCAGATTGCCAGCATCGGGGTCGCCGTTGGGGTTGCCGTCTTTCACGTCAAAGATCAGCACGAAATCATGGCGGGCGGTCACAGTCATTTCAGTTCTCCTGAGCGGTGTTGTTGTCGGCGTCTTTGCGGGTGAAGAATTGCTGGCGCTGGTGGTAGTAGCCCAGTGCGAAGCGACCCTGCTGAGACAGCGTGAGCTGGCGCGGGAAGTCGGTCAGCGGTTCCAGCACTTCACCAATGAGTCGCTCGAAGTAGGCTGTTTGCCCGTCGGTCAACTTTTTCAGGTGCGCATTCTTCAGGCGCAACAAGGTAGTGAAGACGGTCACCGGCGTGGTTGACGCCGCGCTGTAGTAGCGGTCTCGAATGGTGGCGTTGATGCCCGGCATGGCCTGCCGCTGGATGTGCTCCAGCACGGCAAATAGCCGGCCGAGCCGATACGGGGTGTCCGTTTGGGCCATGTCGAGTTGCTCCTTGAAGTGTTGTGTGTCTTTGGTGGCGTCAGGGTCGGTGCGGCGGTAGTCACGGTTGAGCCACGCTTTGAGTACAGCCGCGCGCAGATAGGTCACTTCTTGTTCGGCCTTGCAGCGCATCACGGCCGCATTGAGCAACAGGGCCGGGTAGGGCAGGCCCTCGAGAATGGCCCGCATCCACTCACCTGCCAACCGGGGCGGTACGTTGTCCAGCTTGCCTTGCAGCGCCAGGCTTGAGAGCAGGCGGAACAGCGACGGCGTGGTTGGGTCGCTGTCATACCTGCGCACGACGCGCAAGTCGTCAAAGTGCCGGGTGATGCGCGGCGCCAGTTCTGCCAGCGGCGCCTCAAGCCAGAAGCGCACGCTGATGCGGGCTGCGTTGGGTGCCAGGCCCAGCACAAAGAAACGCACGTCACGTTCACCAACAGGCAACTGCCCGCCCTTGACGGCATCGAAGAGCGCCTGCACGGCGCGCACGCCACGATCCGGGTCGTCCTTCGGTTCGCCAAACAGGTCGGCGAGCGTGAATTCGCCGTCGAAGGTCGATGGACGGTCAGCCCAGAACACGGTGGATGCATCACCGACCTGAACGCGGTTGCGGGAGCCTCTGTCGAGCAGGTGGTTCAGTGCAGTTGAATAAGCAGATGACAGGGCTGCGCTCACTGGTGCGTTGTCGCCATTGCGGTCACGCTTGCCATACGAGCTGAAAGATGCCTTGTTGAACGAGATGATGTTGGCGCCTGAAGTCTGCGCCGCCCACACACCTTTGATGACGGTCTCATTGGTTGCGAGGGCGAGGTCTGCAGCACCTGAAACCAGGCATGTGCCGTGAGTCGCTTGCAAGTCGCTCCCGGTGAGGTGCGTGTCGATTGCCATGCGAACTGCGCCACGATGATGTACGGCGCCTTCTTCGTCCCCCAACAATTGAAAGGCCAGGATGGGATCGCGCTGTTCAAAATCGGCTAATACGCCGAAACGCTCCACCAGGTTTCGCACGAAGTCAGGTTGGCTCTTGACTGCGGCAAGAAACTGAGTCACGGCCGATACGCCAACGTCTTGGACGTTTCTCATGAACTGCGCAATGGCCGCGGAAAAGCTGATGAGCTTCGTGCCTCTTTCATCGCCCCAACCCAGCGCAAAACTGGCGTTGTCCCACAGCAGGTTGGCGTCCTTGCCGCTGTTGGTGTGCTTGAGCGCTTGTTTGCCGATCGCAGGCAAGAGGGCCGACCGAGATATTCGTTTGCCCTTCTCTACAGTGAATTGCGGGATCAAGTTGATGCACCCGCCATCGGGCTTCAATACGACAAGGTAATCCAGCGGACGACGCACCCAGCCAGGCGGGGCAATGTCGCTGTCTGGCAAGGCGCGCTGGCGGTCGTAGTACCGCACAAGTTCTTGCAAGATCATCGCGCGCCTCCCTGCTCCGGCACTTCAATGAGGCCATCGTTCATCTGCGCGCGAAAGAACATCGCCTGCGGGTCGGACGGGTTGGTGAAGTCCATGTCACGCAGCATCCAGCCCAGGTCGCGCGTTTCAGCGATGGGTAGTCGTTCGGCATCTATGGACTCGACAAGCCGCACCCGCGCGTCGAACTCACGGCAACCCAGATACGGTTGGTTCACACATTGCCCGTTGGCTGCCCGCCGCTCGAAGATGCTGAAGAACTTCTGCGGCGGCTGCGCGTCGCTGCGGTCCTCGCGCACCTCCATGTCGGCATGCACGCGGTAGGCCACGTCGCGCAGGAACAGGCCGGCGCGTTGCTGGCGGTCGTCTTCGACATAGATGGATAGGTCACCCGAGCCACCCGCCATAGCCTGCTGAACATTGCGGGTGGAGATGACCGAGGCCACCTCATTGCGCCGCAGATTGATCCAGCGCACAGGCCGCAGCACGTCAATGCGCCGCACATGCCAGCGCATTGCGGGCTTCCAGAAAATGGCCTCGAACACAGCGCGCGCGGCCGAGGGCGTGATGACGTCGTAGGACACGCGTTCGACCTTCATCTCGGGCCGGGTGAAGCAGGCATAGTCGCCTGCGATTTCAAGACAGTAGCGTTTCATCGGACGACTTCTCCTAAGTTGTTCAAGGCACCAGACTTGCAGCGTCCAGCGTCTGACCCTCGGGCAATAACCCAAAGCGTCGGTCATAGCTCAACTCATCAATCAGCACATACAAGCCCGGCTGCAACTCTTGGGCGTCGCCACGCGCCTGCCAGTCGTTCACCATGTTTTGCCGCACCGTGACGGTGTAACGCTGCAGTTTGCGCAGCAGCCAGCGGTCGGTGTCGCCATGGCGAAGACGGGCGATCAGTGGCGCTGTGTCGGTGGCATCTGGCCCGTCGCTGAGGTAGGGCACGATGACGGTGGCTTGCTGTTCGTCGTCAACGAGCTTGAACTTGTCGGCGGCAGTGCGGAAGGCCATCGCGAAGTCGTCGCGATTGCGCAAGTCATCGACGATGCCGCGTTTGTCGCGGCTGGCGAAGCCTGCGTAGTAGAGCGGGAAGTAGCGCTCGAAGGCAGCTGGTGCCAGGGCATCGACCAGGCCGAGGGCCAGCGTGCTGCGGGTCGCATCGATGCCAGCTCGCACCTGGGTCAACGGAGTAGGTACCTTGCGCACAAAGACGAAGACCTGGCCTTGTGCTTGCAGGCCTTCGCGGTTGCAGCGCCCGGCCGCCTGGGCAATGGAGTCGAGGCCGGCGAGGGCGCGAAACACAACTGGGAAGTCGATGTCCACGCCGGCTTCAACGAGCTGGGTGCTGACGACGCGAAGCGGTCGCACGTCTGTGCCTGCGCGGCGGTCTGCAAGCCGCTGGCGGATGTGCCGGATGACGTCGGCGCGGTGTTGGCCGCACATGGCCGCCGACAGGTGCAAGGGCTCCTCAGTGCCGTCCGCGTCAATAGCGTCGAGTTCGGTCACGATGTCATAGGCATCCTTGCGGGTGTTGACGATGATCAGCACGCATTCATGCGCCGCGATTCGTTGCGCCAATTCCGCTGTGGGGTGCACGGCCTGCAGATCGTCTGGCCACTCGATGCGTACGCGGTTCAACTGAGCGAAGAGTGCCGTTTCGTTGTCGATGATGGCAGTGGGTCTTGGTAGCCCACGCAGGTCTTGTCGGCGATCAAAGCGCTGCACGTCACCCAATGCGGGCTGGGTGGCCGTGCACAGCAGCACAGTGACGCCGTAATGGCTGACCAAGACATTGAGCGTATCGAGGATGGGTTGCAGAAAGTCCGGCGGCAGCAGTTGTGCTTCGTCCAGCACGATCACGCTGCCTGCGATGCGGTGCAGTTTTCGGCAGCGCGAGGTGCGGGCCGCGAACAGCGACTCGAACAACTGAACATTGGTCGTGACGATCAGTGGTGCATCCCAGTTTTCGCAGGCCAGCCGGCTGCGCGCCGTGTCGTCACGTTCGTTGCCTTCGGCCTGGCTGTGGTGTTCGACCACGGCATCAGGCCCGAATATCTGGCCAAACACGTCGGCCGTCTGCTCAATGATGCTGGTGTAGGGAATGGCGTAGATCACCCGTTGCTTGCCGTGGTGAACGGCATGCTTCAAGGCAAAGGCCAGCGAAGACAAAGTCTTGCCTCCGCCCGTGGGAACAGTCAGCGTGAAGACGCCGGGCGGTACTGAGGCCTTGTCGCGGCACAGGCGCAGCACCTCCGCGCGGGCGTGCATCACCGGGTCTTCGCTTCGCCCGCTGGTGGCAACGGTGGCCGCCTTTTCAGCCAAATGCATGTCGAGTTGCTGCTGGTACTGATCGAGTCGCCGATAGCCCTGCCGCTGAACGCTGCGCTTGGCGTCCATGAAGGCTTCGGTGTCGAGAAAGTCGGCGTCCACCAGGGCAGAGAAGAGCATGCGCACCCAAAGTGACCATGCCAACGGGTTGCCATCCCGCACGCCGGGGATTGCGCTGCATGCCGCCCGCAAGTCAAAACCCGCGGGCAAGGCCAACAACTCGGGCGCCGCTGTGGCGCACGCGCTAAGCGCCTGCGTGTACTCCGCTCCGCTTGCCACAGCGCCAGTGCCCAGCAGGCGGCTGTCGAGGCCAGCAGTCCAGTCGGCAAGGCCGGCGTGGTGCCCTGCGATCACATAGGCGATGGGCCGGGCCACCATGGCACCCGTGCGCCCATAGGTTTGCTCAAAGAGGCGAAGCGCGTGCAACGCGCCGGCTGCAGAGTGGGTTTTGTCGCTGCTGGCCGGCAGCTTGCCTTCGATATGCGCATCGTTGACGAGCCGTATGTACTGCTGAAATCCTGGCCTGAATTTGCCCAGGTCGTGCCAGAGGCCTGCGAGCCAAGCCCAGTCTGCGCCCCATTGCCGGCCGAAATGAGCGGCAGTGCGAGCGACCGCGTTGAGGTGATCCACCAAGCCATGCGAACGCGTCAATGCCGAGCCAGGCTCGGTGTGCGTGTGGGCCAGGAAGTCTTGTGTCACAGGCGAGAGGCGTTTGCTCAGTTGGAGCGCATCTTCCCACCCGCCGGGCTCATGGCATGACCCTGCCGCCCATCTTCTCCACCCCCGCCCGCAATTTCCCCGCCACCAGTTCCCGCAGCGCCTTCGGCCCCAACACTTCCACCTCCGGCACATGCCGCAAGATGTCCATCACCAACTCACGCGGGTCGGCGTAGGGCAGTTCCAGCACGTAGCTGCCGTCCGCCTCAAAGCGCCCGCGCTGCTTGGGGTGCCAGTTCTCTGCCGCCACCCAACGCGCGCGTTCAGCGCTGAAACGCAGCCGCGCCCACTGCACGCGGCGGCCGGCGAAGATGCCGTAGCCGGCGCCCAGCACTTCATCAAGTTCGCCGTCGGGCACGTCGATGGCGGACGTTTGCAGCACGCTTGCAGTGCGGATGGCATCGACGGCAAAGCTGCGCAGGCCGCGCACGCGATGGCACCAGGCGTCCAGGTACCAGTTGTCGCGGTAGTGCACCAGGCGTTGCGGTGAAACACTGCGTTCTTGCGTCAGGTTGCGCCCGCGCCCGTGGTAGTTGATGAGCAGCCGCTTTCTGCGCAGCAGCGCCGAGCCCACGGCCTGGAAGTGCGGCAGGTGCAGCGGCCGCGCGCCCACGGTTTGCACGCGGATGCGCCGCACCACTTCAGCGTTCGCACTGGCGCCGCTGCCCAGCAGTTGGTTGAGGCGCGCCGCCAGCGGCTCGATGTGAGGCCCCAGCAGGCCGCCGCTGTCCAGGTGCGCCAGCAGGTGCTGCATGGTCAGCAGGGCGTGGATTTCTTCGGCCGTCAGCCACAGCCCAGGCAGTTCGTATTGAGTGCCGGGCAATTGGGCTGCGGCATCCAGCCGCCAGCCGGTCTGCTCGCGGTCCCACACAACTGGCGCGTTCATGCGTTCGCGCAGGTGCGCGATGTCGCGCTTCAAGGTGGCTGGGGACACACCCAGATGCCTCAGCAGTTGGGCTTTGCCCAGGCAGCGGCCGGTATCCAGCTGCTGCTTGATCTTGTAGAGACGCTCGGCTTGACCCACCTTGACCTCCCTGCTCTTTTCTTGTGCGGCCATCGTAGCGCGGCGCGGCACATGAGCAAGGCATTGGAGAGGCGGTGCCTATTACTCCGGTTCGATCTTCGCCGCCTTGATCACCGCGCCCCAGCGTTTGATCTCGCTGCCCAGCAGTGCCTGCAACTCAGCGGCCGTGCTGCTCTGCAACCGCATGCCCAGCTTGCCCAGTCGGGCTTGCACCTCGGGGGATGCCACCGCCTCGCGCGCGGCGCGGCCCAGTTTGTCCAGCACTTCGGGTGGCGTGCCGGCCGGCGCGGCGAGCGCGTTCCAGCTCGCGACGTTGTAGCCGGGCACGCCGGCCTGCATCACCGTGGGCACATCGGGCAGCGCGGGGTTGCGTTTGTCGGACGACACGGCCAGTGCCTTGATCACGCCGGACGTGAGCTGCGGCACCATCGGGCCGACGATCTCGAAGGCGATGTCGATCTCGCCCGCGCGCAGCGCGGTCAGCACGCCAGGGCTGCCTTTGTACGGCACCACCAGCACGTCGACGCCGGCGACGGTCTCGAAGAGCTTGGCGCTCAAATGCTGCGTGCTGCCCGGTGCAATGGTGCCCACGTTCAGTTTGCCGGGGTTGGCCCTGGCGTAGGCCAGTGCGTCTTTCAGCGTGGCGAACTTCGAGTTGGCCGCCACGAAGAGGCCGATGTCGAAGTAGCCCAGCGTGCTGATGGGCGCGAAGTCCTTTTGCGCGTCAAAGGGCAGCTTCTTGAACAGGCCCACGCTGACGGCGTTGCCGTTGCTCATCAGCAGCAGCGTGTGGCCGTCGGGTTTGGCGGTGGCCACCGCCTGGCTGGCCACGATGCTGCCGGCGCTGGGCCGGTTGTCCACCACGACGGCCTGGCTCAGGCCCTTGGCCATGTGCTCGGCCACGGCGCGTGCGGTGAGGTCGGCAATGCCACCGGGCGCGAAGGGCACCACCAGGGTGATGGGCTTGTTGGGAAAGCGTGTTTGCGCCGATGTTTGCGCTGGCGCTTGTGCTTGCCCAGGCACCTCGAACGCGCCAGTCGTCAGCAGCAGCACGTGTCGTCGCGTGGTCATTCGGCCTTCACCTGGCCGGCCTTGACCACTTCTGCCCAGCGCGGAATTTCGCGCCGGATCAAGTCGGCAAAGGCCTGCGGTGTGCCGGGCATGGGCACCGCACCTTCGCTGGCCAGTTGCTGGGCCACATCGGCCAGCAGCAAGGC
>JANNEX010000437.1:0-4394 GCA_031379155.1 Rubrivivax sp. | reverse complement strand
GCGACAGGCGCAGGCCCGGGTTCATGGCCGTGGTTTCGTCCAGCTTGAAGCTCAGCGGCAGCTCTGAGGCGCGGCGCTTCTGCACAGCCACGGGCATGCGCGGGCCGTCCACCAGGCGCGCAAAAATCAGCACCGTGTCGTTGGGCTTGATCTGACTTTGCAAGGCTTTGGAAAGCACCACGCGGCCGCTGACTTGGGCGCCGGCGTTGGCCGGTGCTGCGCCACTGCGGCGCTGCGCTTCGTCGATGCCGGCTTGCAGGTTGCGGGTGGACGGGCTTTGGGGGTCCATCACGGCCACGGCCTTTTGCCACTGCGCGCTGGCCGTCTTGTAGTCCTGGCGGTCAAAGGCCTGGGTGCCTGCCAGCTCCAGCGCTTTGGCGTTGTTGGGGTCGGCCTTGAGGGCTAATGCGATGAGTTTTTCAGGCTCGCCATCAAAGCTGCGGCCATTGGCAAAGGCCATCGCGTCGGCCAGGTCGGCCAGGGCTTGAGCGTCACCCGGCTGCAAGTCGCGGCGCTTTTGAAAGGCCAACACGGCTTCGGCGGGGCGTTGCAGCATCAGGTAGCTGCGGCCCAACATGGTCCAGCCTTCGGCGTCGTTGGGTTGGCGCGCCAGGCGCTCGGCCAGGCGCTGCACCATCTCGTCGATGGACGGCATGGCGGCGCTGGCGGCGGCAGCAGGGGCGGCCACGTCGGGCTTGCCGACAAGCAGCTTGGGCTGGCCACGCCAGGCGTAGATGGCGGCCGCCACCACCAGCACGGCAGCGGTGATGCCAATGATGAGTTTGCGCGATGCGCGTGGGGCTTGCGTTTCAGCGCTTGTCATGGTCGGGTGGGGGTTCGGCGTCAAACGCGCTGTCGGGCAATTGGCGGCGGCGGCGCAGGGTCAGCGCCAGCGCCAGCGCGCCGGCCAGGGCAAAGGCCGCGGGTGCGCCCCACAGCAGCAGCGTGCGCGGCTGCAAGGGCGGGCGGTAGAGCACAAAGTCGCCGTAGCGCGCAGCCATGAAGTCCAGCACTTCGGCGTCACTGCGGCCTGCGGCCACCATCTCGGTGATGATGCGGCGCAGGTCGCGTGCCAGGCCGGCGTCTGAGTCGGCGATGGTCTGGTTTTGGCAGACCAGGCAGCGCAGTTGCGCGGCCAGTGCCGCCACGCGGGCTTCTTGAGTGTCTTGGGCCGCGTGTATGCCAGTCGTCAAGATGACGCACACGATGAGCGTTAGCCAGCGCTTAAACATTCAACGCTTTGAGCAGCGGCAGTATTTTGTCGCGCAGCACTTCGCTGGTGATGGGGCCCACGTGCTTGAAGCGCACCACGCCGGCCTTGTCGATGACAAAGGTTTCGGGCACGCCGTAGACACCCAGCTCTATGCCCAGGCGGCCATCGGCATCGACCAGGCTCTGCGCATAAGGGTCGCCCCACTGCTTGAGCCACTGTTGCGCGGCGGCTGTGGTGTCTTTGTAGTTCAGCCCCAGCAACGGAGCGGCGCCGCTGGCGCGTGCGTAGGCTATCCACAGCGGGTGTTCTTCGCGGCAAGGTGCGCACCATGAAGCCCACACGTTAAGCAGCCAGACCTGGCCTTGCAGGTCTTTGCTGGACCGTGTGGCGCCGGCCTGGCCCAGCAGCGGCGCGTTGAAGGCCGGCAAGGGCTTGCCGATGAAGGGCGAAGGGACGTTGTGGCTGTCGCGCCCCAGGCCCTGGGCCAGCAGTGCCACCAGACCCGCAAACAGCAGCAGCGGCAGCGCTACGCGCAGCAGCGTTGGTGTCTGCATCAGGCGGCCACCGCAGGCAAAGTTTCTGTAGCCGTTTTGCGCGCACGGTAGCGGCGGTCGCTGGCGGCCAGTGCGCCGCCCAGCGCCATCAGCGCGCAGCCGGCCCAGATCCACGTCACCATGGGTTTGATTTGCAAACGCAGCGCCCAGCCGTTGCGGCCCACGGGCTCGCCCATCGACACGTAGACATCACGCCTTGGGTCGCTGTTGATGGCGCCTTCGGTCATCAGGTTGTCGTGCATCAGGTAGCGGCGTTTTTGCGGCAGCAGCTCAGCCACGGGCTGGCCATCGCGCTGCACTTTCACCACGGCTTCCAGCGCCACGTAGTTGGGGCCTTCAACTTCGCGCAGGGCTTGCAGCGTGAAGGTGTAGTCGCCCAATTCAGCGCTTTGGCCCACCGTCATTTCCACGTCGCGTGCGCTCTCGTGCGTCTTGACCACGGTGACGCCAAAGGCAAACACCGCGATGCCCAGGTGCGCCACCCATTGGCCCAGTGTGGCGCGTGGCCAGGGCGGCTTGCCACGGACCTTCATCTCGGTGGCGATTGAAGCCACGATCCACCAGCCCATGGCCAGCCCAGCCGCGCTGGCCACCGAATAGACACCGCCAGCCCACATCGACACGACAGTGGCCAGCAGCGTGAAGAGTGCGGCGCCACGCAAGCGGCGCAGCAGCGCCCAGGCCTCGTCGCCCTTCCAGCGCGCGTGCGGGCCAAAGCCCATGAGCAGCACCAGCGGGAACATGAGCAGCGCAAACACGGTTTCGAAATACGGCGGGCCGACTGACAACGTGCCCAGCCCGGCTGCTTCCAACACTAACGGGTAGAGTGTGCCCAGCAGCACGGCGCCGGTGGCGGCCCCCAGCAGCACGTTGTTGCCGAGCAAAAAGGTCTCGCGCGACAGCGCGTCAAAGCGCTGGCCCAGGCCCACGCTGTGCGCGCGCCAGGCAAAGAGCGCGAAGGCGCCGCCCGACAGCAAGGCCATCAAGACGAGGATGAAGATGCCACGCTGCGGGTCAGCCGCGAAGGCATGCACCGAAGACAGCAAGCCCGAGCGGACCAGGAAGGTACCCAGCAAAGACAGCGTGAAAGCGATGATGGCCAGCAGCACGGTCCAGCTCTTGAAGCCGTTGCGCTTTTCGGTCACGGCCAGTGAATGGATGAGTGCGGTGCCGGCCAGCCAGGGCATGAAGGACGCGTTCTCGACCGGGTCCCAAAACCACCAGCCGCCCCAACCCAACTCGTAGTAAGCCCACCAGCTGCCCAGCGCAATGCCTATGGTCAGGAAGCACCAGGCTGCAGTGGTCCAGGGGCGGGTCCAGCGCGCCCACGTGGCGTCCAGGTGGCCACCGATGAGGGCGGCCACGGCAAAGGCAAAGGCCACGCTAAATCCCACATAACCCATGTAGAGCATGGGCGGATGCAGCACCATGCCGGGGTCTTGCAACAGCGGGTTGAGGTCACGGCCTTCAGCGGCGGCGGGCAGCAGGCGATCAAAGGGGTTGGAAGCCACCAGCGTGAAGAGCAAGAAGGCCACGGCCACCCAGCCCATCACGCTCAAGATGCGCGCCACAAAAGGCAGTGGCAAGGTGCGGCTGAACAGCGCCACGGCCAGTGTCCACAGCACCAGCATCAGCAGCCATAACAACAGCGATCCTTCGTGGCCGCCCCACACCGCCGCCACGCGGTAGGCCAGTGGCAAAGCGCGGTTGCTGTGCTGGGCCACGTAGAGCACGGAAAAATCGTGCTGGACAAAGGCCGTGGTCAGGCAGACAAAGGCGGCAGCGACACACAGGGCCAGCAGGGTCGAAAGCGGCCGGGCCAACGCCATCCAATCGCTGCGGCCCTTTTGCGCGCCCACCAGCGGCAGCACCCCCAGCACGAGCGCGATGCCCAGCGCGAGCGCCAAGGCTAACTGTCCAAGTTCAGGGATCATGGCGCTTTGCCTGTTTTGTCTACTTTGTCTTTTGCCGCCTTCATGGCAGCGGCGGCTTCGGGGGGCATGTAGTTTTCGTCGTGTTTGGCCAGCACTTCTTGCGCCACAAATTGGCCGTCGCTGCCCAGGCGGCCTTGCACGACCACGCCTTTGCCTTCTTTGAAGAGGTCGGGCAGCAGGCCTTCATAGCGCACGTTCATGCTTTTGGCCATGTCGGTGACGGTGAAGCGCACGGCAAGGCCTTCACGCACCAGGCTGCCGGTCTGCACCATGCCGCCCATGCGAAAGGCCTTGCCACGCGGCGCTTCTTGCGCCGCCACCTGGGTGGGGGTGTAGAAAAACACCAGGTTGCTGTTGAAGGCGTTAAGCACCAAGGCCACCACGGTGCCCACGGCCAACAGCAAGCCCAGGGCCAGCGCGGCCTTGCGGTGGCGCGGCTTCATCGCGGCGTGGCCAAAGCTTGCGCGCGGCGTGCGCGTGCACGCACCCACACCGCTTCAAGCGCCAGTGCGCCCAGGGTCAAGGCGTAGGCGCTCCAGACAAAGACGCCGTGGCCGCCGAGGTGGAAAAAATCTTGCAATGAGGTGTAGTTCATGTCTATGCCTGCGCGTCGTGCGCATGTTCGTCCACGATGGCACGGGCGCGGCTGAACACGACGGCAAACGTGTAAGCCCAGAAAGCCATTGTCATCAA